>NZ_JBMFLX010000012.1:0-22236 GCF_049970975.1 Infirmifilum sp.
AGTCCCGCGGCTTAAAAGCCGTGCCAGGCATCCTACCAGGCTGGACTACGGCCCCTCAGGCAATCTACTTTCAGAAGCTTATCTTTTTTTCGTCAAACCTACCGAAACGTTTAAAGGAAGAGTAGCGGAGGCGGGTCAGATGTCGACAAGGCTCCTGTAGAGAGATGCCGAATTTGCTAACTGGATTGCCTTTTCTTTTGTGACAATCAAGGTGTCTTCAAACTGGCTTACGAAGCCTTGAGAATCTTCGACGAGTCTAGGATAATGGTAAACTCTTTTTATGTTTACAAGTTCTTCTAGCTGCCCTCGTTCAAGTATTTTATCAACCACCCATCTCTCTGAGAAGGGTAGTCCTCCAAACTCTCTCCAAAGCGTTTCTAGCACCTCGTTAAGTGTTTCATTTTTAGGAACTTTTTTAACCGAGATCACCCTGTAAATGTTACTGGGCCCTCTCTCACTCACAAAACCTGTTCCGTCGGTCGCGAAGGGTTCAACTGCGTAGACTTCATTTTCTAGTATACGAGATGCTAAGTATTCCGGGCCTGGAACATTAGGGACGCTTTTGCCGGCATGGAGATTATATCTCTCGATTTTGTGCCCGGTTAAGTTTCTGATAGGATGAAGACCATGCGAATAGATTTTTCTAGAGATTGCCTTGGCAATGTCATTCACTCCAACCCCAGGCTTAATAGTGGAAGCTGCTTCTTCTAAAGCTTCGAGAGCAGCTTTAACATGGAGGCGAAACTTATTGTCAAAGAATATGGTCACCGCCGTATCAGCTATATATCCATCAATGTGAACTCCTAGATCGACCTTCACGATGGAGCCACGTGGGATAACTTGTTGGTCCTCAATGCTTGGAGAATAGTGCGCCGCTACATCATTGATGGATATGTTCACCGGGAAGGCTGGTTTTCCGCCCTTAGCTCTTATGAAGCCTTCCAGTTTTTCGGCTATATCTATGAGAGGCGTTCCCTCAGCTACAGTATCAATTGCTAGTTTGAGAGCCTGCCTTGCGATCTCTCCAGCTCTAAGATATTCCTCGAACATACCGTGATGCTAGCCATTCATTGCATCCAAGGTATATATTTAATATCGCGGCTGCCCCAATAAATTATTATGTCCTTAGACGAAGAAGTAATAAGGGAGAATATTAGAAAGGCCGGACAAGAATTGACGATCCTAGACGAGAGTAGGGAAGAGCTTCTCGCTCTCACCCGCGAAATAACTAGGAAAACTCGTGAAGCGATCTTTGCTATGCATAGGGGGGATTTCGAGAAAAGCATGCAGATGTTAAGGGAAGCCGAGACTCTTTTAAGAGAGGTTGAGAAATACAAGAAAGAGTCCCCTAACATTTATTACGGTGGCTCCACGCTTTCCGCTCAAGCTGAATATGTAGAGGCTACGACGCTCTTCGCGATTCTATCGCATCAAAGGATCCCGACGATCGATGAGTTGAGGGTAGAGCCACAAGCTTACCTGTTGGGTATGGGCGATCTGGTGGGAGAGATTAGGAGGAATATTTTAGACAATCTACGTAAAGACGATGTTCAGAGAGCTTGGGATCTCTTGCAGCTAATGGAGACCGTATTCTTCGAGCTAAGTAAGCTGTCGTTTCCCGAGACTCTAGCTCCAGGCTTACGTCATAAAATAGACGTTGCGCGTGCCTTGATCGAAAACACTCGAAAAGACATCTTGTTCTCGGAAAAGTCTAGTGCTCTCACGAGAATGTTTCAAAAAGCCTTGAAGGAAATATGATACCTGTGAACTTTTCAATCGAGAAGGCACGGCTCGCCCAGAAGAAAATAGCTGAAAAGGTTGTGGAGAGAGATGAAATAGAACTTCCACTGAGGCTAGCGGCGGGCGTCGATGTGGCTTATAAAAACGACAAGGCATTCGCAGCCGGTGTTGTAGTCGACGTGCAAACTCTTTCACCCGTGGAAGTCTCAGTAACAGAGGTGGAGGTGAAATTTCCATATATCCCGACGCTGCTCGCTTTTAGAGAAGTATGGCCGGCATTCAAAGCTCTCAAGGAACTGCGCTCAACATACCAGGTGCTATTCGTAGACGGCAACGGTCGCCTACACCCTTACAAGGCGGGCTTTGCTTGTCATCTTGGAGTTGTAGTAGGGAAGCCGACTATAGGAGTTGCCAAGAAGCTTTTGGTGGGTAGCGTCGAGCGATTAAGCGATAAGCTAGGGATGGTAATCTATAACGGTGAGGTTTTAGCCTACGCTGTGAAGTTAGGTCGTTCGCGGAGAGACATTTACATTAGTGTTGGAAATAAGCTGACATTGAATACGGCGTTGAAGCTCGCGATAAGTCTAACCAAGAGTAATGCTTCTCTTCCAGAGCCAATCAGACTGGCCCACATCTACGCTACGAGTGCCAGGAAGAGAAACTCCTAGGGATACCTGTGTGCTGAGAGCTCATGATGTCGATCCACGTCTATTCACAGTGCTCCATCTTTTACCTTCCAGTGCTTCTTATCAGATCGCTCCCATAACTCCTTCATAAACTCTTGTTCAAGAGCATAACCAGGAACAGTGTCAACGGGAAATGCGCTAAAGAATAGAGTAGATGTAGGAGTAATCTATGGTGGTGGAAGTGTATTGGACAGTTCTTCTAAAAATATGCGGGAATAAGTTTTTACATCTCATTCTCGTGGTAATTTCATGTGGAAATTATAATCGGAACTTGCGGTTTTTCAGGTAAAGGCGGCCGTAAAAACTATTACCAGGTTTTCAGAGCGGTAGAACTCCAGGAGACGTTTTATAGAGTGATATCGGAGGAAACATTGACGAAGTGGAGGAAAGAGAGTCCTGAGGACTTTGAGTTTACCATTAAAGCTTTCCAGGGTATAACACACCCCCCTAGTTCCCCAACGTGGAGGAGGGCCAGAGGCTTTAAAGCTACAGAGGATCACGGCTTCTTCAAACCCACCCAGCAAGTACTGTCAGCTTGGGAATACACTAAAAGAGCCGCTCATACTTTAAAGTCATCGTTTATAGTTTTCCAAACGCCTCCCAGTTTCACTCCTACAAGCGAGAATGTCAAAAACCTAGAGTTCTTCTTTAACAGGATAGAAAGGGATAATCTAGTACTAGGTTGGGAACCCCGAGGCGCTTGGTACGAAGATGAAGGGTTTTTGGCAGATACTTTAGCCAGGCATAAGCTTGTCCACGTTGTGGATCCTTTCAGGCATACTCCTCTCTCAAAGGAAAAAATCTATTATTTTCGGCTTCACGGAATAGGGAAAGGAGAGGTAAATTACTCGTACAAGTATACTGATTACGACCTTAAAAAATTGATTTCACTGATAGAGTCGCTGACTGCCTCACGCGTATATGTTTTCTTTAACAACATTCAGATGTTTGACGACGCTCTCCGTCTCAAAAAAATGATTGAGAGGTTATAGAGAAATTATCAATTGATCTCGCGATGTAATGAGAAACCGATTTTTGAATCAAGGAACTTTTTAAGCTGCGTTATTGTATCAACGGGCGTAGGATCCACGCCTAGAAGAAGAGCTAGAGCGATTGACGCCACGTCAGCTTTCATTATGAGTGAAAGTAGCTCACAAGCTCTCGTTTCACAATTTCCGTGGAGGTTGTAAAACCTTATATTGTTTTTATCGAATAAATTCTCAAGAAACTCTATACGTGCCTCCATATACTTTGGCTCTTCTCGGCCCCTCACGAAGACAACGGTAAAGCTTTTTAGTACGCCGTTCCAACCCATTATCTCGTTGTGGTTTGCCTCCGGCAGCTCGCCGAAGAATGCATGGATCTTTGAGTTTTCGTTTATCTGTGTTTTGAATCTATATGCCGGGGATAGATAGGGCGAATAACCATAGATAAGAGGCGTTAAATTATTCTGGACGTCGCTAAATAGAAGACGGGACAAGGCTAGGCCATCGCTTAAAACGGAGTCCTCTCTTTTTGCGAGTTCATCTATAGCTCTTCTTAGCTCGCCCAGAAGATCTAAGCCTAGTACTGATGAAGTCAGAGCTGCAATTGCAGCCGTAAGGTGTGGAAAGGCTGCGCGAGGAGGGATTCCAGGTGGTAAGCGAATAACAGGCTTACCCAGTTTCTCAGAAACTGCAGCCAGCTCACCTCCCGAAGTTACAGCCACAACTGGTATATTCCTTCTCAATCCTTCAAGGTAAATCCGCAGTGTTTCTTCAGTGTTTCCAGAATAGCTGACAGCAACCAGTAATTTCTTCTCGTCTATAAATCTAGGGAGCCTTACATCCCTGTTCAGTATAATGGCTTTAGAACTTCTATCAGATGCTAGATCTTGCAAAAAAAGACCGCTTATGAAAGAACCGCCCATACCGCTTATAACTACCCCATCAAACGTGGAAGGATCCGGTAAAGTCAGTTTTGAGACGTCTTCTTTATATCTTACAATACTCTCGGAAAGATACTTTGGCATGCTCAAGGCATGAATCAACATCCCAGAGCTGTCGAGTAGTTTAGCTTTCGGAGATACCAAGCTATAAATATCGTCTATACTTATTCCTGCGCCCACATGTCAAAAACACAAATGCTAGTTAAAAAATCATTGTAAAGCGACAAAATTAACAATCTCATCAAAGTCTACGGTGGTCTCGCTCCATCTTTTAAGGTTTCTCACATTAGCCTTTTTTAGCTTAACCTCTTTTTCTCCAACTATAATTGCAAAAGTAGCCCCTTTCTTAGACGCCTTCTCGAGAGCCTTTGAAAGCGAACCAGTCTCATACTCCACAATGCTTCGAATGGATCCTTTATTCCGTATCATTTCAGCTATTTTTATTGCATACTTAAGCACTTCAAGGGATTGACCTACTGGTATAACCACCGCGTCAAACGGTGATGGTGCTTGAGGGGTTTTACCCTCAGAAGCCAAAGCCTCGATAAGCCTTTCAACCCCGATAGCCATACCCGTGGCCGGTATCCTGGGTCCTCCTAGTGAACTTATAAGATCATCATATCTCCCGCCCCCCGCGATGCTGCCTATCTCGCCTCCTAGAGGTGTTTTTACTTCGAAGACGGGCCCAGTATAGTATCCGAGCCCTCTCACGATTCCAAAGTCAACGCTTACTTTTATGTTATAGGCGTCCTCAAGAATTTCTATGAGGCTCCTGAGATACTTCAGGCTTTCTATTCCTGTAGGTGTTGAAACCTCGATGTCGAGGCCTGAGGTTAGGAGTTTTTCCAAGGATCTATCCACGGATGCCTCGCTTGCTCCAAGCTTAGACAGCTCGCTGACAACGTAATCTCTACCTCTCTTATCAAGCTTGTCAAGAATCCGAAACGCCTCCTGGAGCTTCTCCCTGGGTATTCCCGAGGATATGAGTATGTCTTCGACGATCACCCTATGACTTATTCTCAAATTAAATTGTTCTAATCCTGTGTGTCTTATAGCATGATGAGCGACGGCTATTACCTCAGCGTCCCCCTCGGGTCCTGAAACACCTATAAGTTCAACGCCCGCCTGCCAAAACTCCCTGAGCCGGCCACGCTGCGGCTCTTCATACCTCCAGACGGGTTGAATATAATAAAAACGTAGAGGTTTAGGCATCTCAAGCCTTGACGCCACGATCCTAGCTATCGGTGTCGTCAACTCAAACCGAAGCCCTAAATCTCTTCCAGCTTTGTCTTTAAAAGTATAAATCTGTTCAACGACTTCTTCACCGGCTTTAGCAACCAAAACCTCTAAGTTTTCAAAAGCCGGTGTTTCTACCTCACCATAGCCATAAAGCTCGAATACACTTCTCAACTTTTCACAGACCTCTCTCATTATAAAAGTTTCATCGGGTAGTTTATCCTTAGTACCACGCGGGGGACGCAAGGATATCTGCACGGGCATCTTGTCACCACAAGAGCTTGGCAATATATATATTGTCCTTATTCCTTACAATCTCTACACGCATCTGTTGCCCTACAGGTGCTTGTCCCGTAACGCCTACAACTGTAACAACTCGGTTCCTGGAGGTAGCCAGCCATTGGCCTTTAAGCCAACCGGGGCCAACGACTTTTACCATTGCCTTCTCTCCGACCTCGAATGCTAGAGGGACTCTAGGAGCCTTCACTATCCCGAAATCTTGCGGACCAAGAATAAGTCTGATGCCATACTGTTCTTCCCAGACTCTAAGACGTTTGTAAAAATCACGCCATCGCAATGGCTTAACCCCAGGTACTTTCCTGCCATATTTATGAGCTTCATATTTTTGAATTCCAAGCGGCGGGTGTTTTTTACCAGCCCCTATCCGCAGAGCCCATTCTATTATTCGGGATATGTCTTCGTCGTTATAGCCAGGAACCCAGACAGGCGCTATCAGCAAGTCAATGCTCAGGTTTTTAGCAATATGCTCTGCGACTTTTATAACACGCTCAACGTCGAACCATGGTGTCCCAGACAACACTCTTGCTTTCTCTTTGTCTAGAGAATCTATGGAGAGGTTAATCCTGTCTAGACCTGCCTCTTCAAGCTTTTCAGCCAGCTTTTCCGTAAGTAAAGCACCGTGTGTCTCCAATGATATACTTATTGCACGACCAGTGTTCTTTAGGAGGCGTACAAGCTCAATTATTCTCGGGTGCGTTAGAGGATCCCCGACTGCATCTATGTAGGCATGGGCACTCTCAAGTTTCTTGACCTTTACTGTTTCTACAAACCATTCTACTAAATATCTCTCGTCAACCATAAATTCTGCTATTCTATTCCTAGATCTAGGACCAGCATCTACTGAGCAAAAGATGCATGAGAGTGGGCAAAAAGAAGTGGGGCGCACCTGCAAAAGATTAGTCCCCCTGTCGATTATGCCGAACGCTATATGACCTATCAGTGGAAGATTACCCGATATAGTATAAAGAGCCCTCATTTAGACCACAGCTAAATTGAACTAGAAGAATATGTCTTCCTCCTCTTCCTCCTCCTTTTTCTTCCTGAACAAGTTTTTTAGTCTCTGGATGAGTGATTCTTTTTCTTCCTCTTCTCCAGCACCTACCTCGAACATGTTTTTGAAAGCTGAGATATGTTCATGCCTCCTAAGAACAATGACTGTGGCCAATCCCAGGCTCAGAAAAATTATACCGGTAATTATTACTTGAGAAAAAGAGAGCTTTAAGAGTGGTGTGTCTATTAAGATGTCTAGAAATACTCGTACAGTGTTTTCATCGCCTTGTAAGCGCTGGATGTATACGTATGAGCCGTACTCAACGCGGAGCATGAGCTGGCTACCCGGCAAGACGGGGATGTCGGTCAGAAAAGCAGTCCCACTTTGATCTGTTACATCTGAGGCAGAGTATAAAGTCCTGTTTCCTGAGAAAAGCGTTACTGTGACTCTTGAACCTACGACGGGTCTATCAAACCAGCTCTTTACTACAACCCTTAGAGTCGTTAAGGGGGCGGTTAGCGTTATGTTGCCCGAGGCAACAGGTATAATTTCATCGATAACAGTTACACCCTTACAAACCACTGTAACTCGGGCGTCACTCTTAGGGATGCTTGGGAAGAAGGCTTGACCGCCACGTAGCCTTGTCGATAACTGTAAATTTCCAGCAGTTAGATTAAGGCTACATCCGCTTAAGGGATCACCATTCCTATCGTACACCTTAATTATTAAATCGTAAAGAGGGAGGGTTACCTGGATCGATCCGACACCACTCACCGTTGAGAAAGAAGTATATTTTATTCCGGCGTAGAGAACTTCGACCTTAACACTACTCCCCACAGGTAATACGCTGAGAGGAACTCTCTTGATACTCTCACTTCCATCTGACAAGCTCGTAGTAGTCCATAAAAGTATCTCCTTGCCGCCGGAAATATAGAATACTCGCACGCTTATATCTCGCGGTATTACGCTAGAAGCCTCAGGTTTAAATACTAAGGAAGCATAAAGAAGAGGCAACTGGACCTCGGCGCTGTCACTCGTGACGGTAAATTTCCCATCATATACGACGCCGATAAGCGTGCTTGTTATTCTAAGGTTATAGTCACCCGGAGTGGTTTGAGGAATGATAATTACGTTGCTCTCGCCCAAGGATTGATTAACTACTATTCCTATAGGAGTTCTTACTTCACCGACGAGGTCTGGCGAGACTAAAGGTTGATTATTTGCGTCGTTGAGCCTGACAAACAGGTTACGCAAGACATTCACACTAACGTTGTATTGCCAGGCCTTCTCGTCTACAATCACTGTTTTTTCTCCAATCTTTTTTCCATGAAGGTAAATACGGATCGTGTAGGGCCCGGTAAGAGCCCCCTCCAATTTCAGTTTATCATCACTCTTAAAATCTATTTTCCCCGTTAGCTTTCCGAGATAGTATACCTCGGCCGAGCCGTCAAGCCCTAATACGGAGGAGCCATCGTTCAGGCTAAAGCCAAAGTAGAGAATATTCCAAACTGGTAGTCTAACAACAGCTAAGTTCGAGGAACACGAGACTCGTAGATTGCCGGAAGCTGTAGTGTTTCCCCAATCCCCCCATCTATATATAACAGTGTATTGTATGTTACCGAAGGGAAGCCATACTGATACAGTATCGCTTGATCCACTGTTGAACAGCAGCCCAAATGTATCGACTGACAATGTATACCCTCGAAGAGGCTGTGAGGACAGTAACCCCATAACTTTGAAGTCGACCCTGGTAATATTGGCTTTTAAAGTTACCTTAGTATTGTTGACCACCGACAGGTTATAACGGGAAACAATTGATCCTAGATACTCTACTATTATACTATAATTACCTGGCGGTATTTGGAACAACTTAGTGTCCTCTCCAGCAGATGGATACGTTTCATTACCCTTTATCTCCACTCTCAAATATTTCAAATAATTTGGATCGAGTTTTCCACCATCACAAGTCAGAACAGACACCGTCACGTTGACCACACTAGAGGTATTGGCATAGAGGGGCTTGATGTTTACCGTATTAGGGGTCATTGCATTCAGACTTTCAACTAGGCTTACCAAGAAGTATAGGAATACGAGCGTGACTAGCAGTTTCCTCATCATTGAGCTCGGCTAGGCTTAATACCAGACTTCCGATAAAATAGTTGTTGTTTGAAAGTTTCCTTTTAGCAAAAACATTTTAACTTTACTCGGGAATATGAAACGTATGTCTGTGGATCAGAGTCTACTCATAAAGTATCAACAGACAGTCGACGAGCTGCGCGCAGTAGTATTGAATTTACAGCAATACAGGGCCAGACTTCTTGAAATCGAGAAAACGTTAAAAGAGCTAGAAAAAACACCCGACCAGTTTGTCTACAAGGCTATGGGCGGGATCCTTATGAAGACTCCTAAGGATGAGATCCTCAAGGATCTTTCATCCGAGAAAGAGCTCCTACAGGTTAGGATAGAGGAGTTCTCTAAGCGGGAAAAAATGTTGCGTGAAAGGGCTAGTTCGCTTGAGAAGCAGTTGAAATCAACGCTCACTAGTCCAGGTGGTACGGCTCAGTGAGCAACGATGCTCTCCAAGGTCTCCGAGAGGCTCTAGACAGGCTTATAGAACGCGTTTCGAAGCGTGTCGAGGAAGAGTTTTCTCACGACCCTAGCCTTCAGGTGACTATCACAGCTTTTCTAGGTGAAGACTGGCCATACGAGCTCTTGATAGAGGTAGAGGCGCGCTCTAGAGTTTATAATAGCGACTATATTAGGAGAGTTCTTGAAAGAATACTTGACGAGGAGTTAGGAAAAGCGGAAGAGGAGCTTAAAGGAATAGGGCTCAGAGTATTGTCTTAAGGGTGTAAAGTTTGAACCAACGAGTAAGCGAGGCAGCTTATTATTTTTCATCCTTAAAGGGAGCAAGGGCCTTGATAATCACTCACCGAAACGCCGATCCCGACGCAATAGGTTGTGCTTATGTCCTCCAAAGCATCTCCACCACGCTTGGTTTTGAAGCCGAAGTATGCCTACCTGAAGGGCCCGACAGGCTGTCTAAGAGGATACTCAATTCTCTTCGGGTACCGTGGCAGGAAGACTGTGACACAGCTGACCTTCTAGTTATCTGCGATACTTCAAACAAAATGATGCTAGGGGGAGCGGCTAGCTTAATCGACAAGGCAAAAGAGATAATTATTATTGATCACCATAGTCCTCCGGGAAACCTGATTTCCAAGGCTAGTTATAGCTTAATAATTGGAGAGCCCTCTGCAACAGTGATAGCTGTTCTTCTAGCGGACGCTCTGAAAGTTCGTCTCACGAAAGAGATTTCCACTATTGCTCTCTCGGGAATTCTTTACGATACACGTAGGTATCTTTCCACGACGCCAAACACCTTCCTAGCTTCCAAGATACTCCTGGAAGAAGAAGGTGACTATGACATGGCTCTAAAGTTGCTAGAATTTCCAGAAGATCGATCAGAGATTATTGCCAAGCTTAAAGGCGTTCAGAGGGCAAGCATACTCGACATATGCGGCTACCTGGTAGCTGTGACGGAAGCGAGTGCCCACGAGGCCGCCGTGGCTAAAGCTCTCGTCTCTCTTGGTGTGGATCTTGCGATAGTTGCTGGCGGACATGAGTTTTCACGTACAAGTATACGAGTTTCAAACAGGCTCCTCGAAAAGGGTTTTGATAGCTCAAAGCTTGTAGCAGATGTGGCAACTAGCCTAGAAGCTGAGGCAGGGGGTCACCCTGGAGCATCTGGGATCAGTATATACAAGAGGGGTATAAAGCCGAATATAATACGAAATGAGTCTTTAAGACGCCTATTGTGGCATTCAGTTGAACTTTTAAACGAGATTTGCAGGAAAGAAGCTCTAGGACTCTAGGCCTTAACTTGAAGGCTCTCGGGTTTTGTTAATGGGATCTCGAATGTATTGGTGAGAACCTTAATCTTCCTAATCTCAGCTTTTTTTAATGGATAGATCTTTCTTGCATTCACCTCTATTTCTGATGCTATATTTCCAAGGACTGCCTGCTGGATAAAGGTGTCAAAATCGAGTTGGCTTGCCTTCTCCTCTATCAGTTGAAACATTATTTTCCTAATGGCTTTTCTCTGTGAAGTTTTCACCCTCGTTATTGTAACAGCCATTCCCATGACTCTGAGCTTTACACCATCTTTTGTTTGAACGTCTATGATCGCATCGATCCTGGAGGTTCCCCTCCTTACAAGGCTCCTGATATAGTCTCGCGTCAGTTCCATCAGCTTAAGCTGAGTATATGCCGTTGTACCTTCTACTTTGACTATTTGGAACTTAAGCTTTATGTGAAGTTGAGAGGGATCCTTGGTTATATCATAAAAGCTGACTTCGACTGTCCTCCCGATAGTTTTCTCAGGTTCGTTCGCCGGAATACTTCCTAGATCAGCGAAGCCGAAAGCCTTCGGGGCCAGTACCCGAACCCAGCTCTTCATTGCCCATTTATCTCGAGTTTTCCTTGTGCTCACGACACAAACCCTTGCTAGCCTACATTCAAACTCATTTAAATTTTCCGTTAATCGGCGAGCTTATATCTGGGGGAAGTATTTTACTTTCGGCCGATGAAGAAGGAGGTGATCTGTGACTTCCATGGTGAACGATGACGACAAAAAGCTGAGGCTCTACTTTAAAAATAAAAAGGGTCTAAGCCGGTATGAGTTTGAAGAGTTTCTGGCTAGTGCTAGAAAAATAGCTGTCTTCAACCCGGACGACAAGACATGGGTCGCTGTTCCGCAGAAGATAAATGAGTTGAATAGAAGCGAACTCGAGGCAACTCTACATGTACTCCGAAGATTCTCCACGCTAAACGAAGATCAGGTTCGAGAAATATTGTTAATTCATACTTCACAGAGAGAACACGTTGGCTCAAAAGATTCTCTTATTCTAACAGAGTTTTTACAGATAAGAGGATCTAAAGAGGTCTTGGATAAGATAATAAGGGATGAAAAATTATCCGAATTTTTGGAGATAAAGTATGGGAGAATTTATCTAAAGTCGCTGGTAAACTTATCCGTTTTCACTGAACTCCTGCATAAAGAGCATGGGATTAGGCTAGAACATGATCCGGACTTGATGACGGTAAAAGTTTCGCGCAAGGATGCAGTGCTTCAGATTCAGTTTAAAGTCGTGGACCGGACTTTATCTAAAATATTGTTGGATGAAGGGGTCTTAACTTACAATATTGAAAAACCAATACTAGGTCCTAATAACGAGTACCAAGGCTCTGAACTAGTGACTAGGACTTTTCGTGTGTCAAAGTGGAATTGGATCGAAAAGACGTTAGTAGCCCCTATCGCGCTAATTGACAAATATATCGCTAAGCTCCAAAGCCTCGGATTCAAAGTCGAGACGCTTATAGAGGAGAAGCCTTCTTTTTCGCTTACCTTGAACAAGGCTTTTTCGCTCCTACCACATCAGCAGGAAGCGCTTGAGCTATGGATGCGCCGTAAAAGGGGAACCATAGCTATTTTCACCAGAGGAGGAAAATCATTCATAGCTCTGGAAGCCATTTATAGGCTGCGAAAGCCAACTCTAATTCTCGTTACCACACAAGAGCTTATGACGACTTGGCTTGACTATCTCGAAAAATATTTAGGGCTTCCCAGACGTTTTGTAGGAATCTTAGGCGCGGGTGAACAGAAGATTAGGGAGATAACGATTGCAACATACACAAGTGCTGTAAAATACATAGACCACATTAAAGATAAATTTGAACTAGCCATCTTTGATGAGGCTCACCACGTCCCGGCTACAACATTCAAGAACGTGGCTATAAGACTGGACTCGCTCTATAGGCTCGCCCTTTCAGCGACTCCTACTCGCAGAGATAACAACCACAATTTACTCTACGAGCTCTGCGGAGAACTGCTTTACACTCTCTCTTACGAAGACCTCGTAAGGCTTAAAGTAGTCGCCCCCATAGAGGAGTACCGCTCGTACTTCGTACAGAGCGAGGAGGAAAAATTGGCAAAACTTGTAGAGATTTTGAACACTTATCCTTCAGCCAAAACTCTAGTGTTCACCCAATACCTGAAGACAGCTGAGAAGATATATTCCAGTCTACGTGAGAGGGGTTACAAGGTCGTAATGATTACCGGAGAAACCCCCACAGCTAAGAGAGAGCTTGTATTCAAGGATTTCCTTGAAGGGAGAGCCAACATAATCGTCTCCACAACTGTTCTTGACGAGGGAATAACTGTTCCAGATGCAGAGATAGCCGTAATATTTGAGGGAAGTGGCGAGGTGCGACAGATGATACAGCGTATAGGGAGGGTACTAGGATACCAGCCAGGAAAAACATCAAAGGTATTCGAGATAGTAAACATATCTGACCCCCATGAAAAATACGCGTATATTAGGAGGTCCTGGGTACGCGAACTCTACTTATTTAAAGGCTTGGATAAATACGTAAGGGCTGTTAAGAACGGAAAAATAGATGAAATAAAGTCAAGCTATCAAAGGAGACTAGACACATTCTAGCGCAGGCAATTATTCGACTTCTTCCGTGATAACTAATATATTCTTTCCTTCAGGCAAGAAGAGACTTAACCCATTAACATCCTCTAAGATCACGGTAAACCCCCCTTTCTGTTGCTCTATTATTTCTTCAAGCACTCGCTCAGCGCTGCTCGTGTCTACCTCCTTATCAAGAACTTTCAGCCTCTTCAAGGCGTCAAGGAAGAGATAAAGCAAGCCCTCAATATTTGTTACAAACATTTCAGCATCTATGCCAGGCTCTACCTCAAGTCCAAGCTCGGGAATCAATATCCTAGTCGTAGGAGAGCGAACAACTTTAACCCTAAAGTCTTCAGGAGCCTCTACCTTCATGTAAAGCCTTGTATGCCTGCGATACTCTAAGGGGATTATGTCATTCCTCTTATAGCCGCACTTTGAGCACTTCTTGCTAATAATTAAAACTTTCCCCAGCATGGGTATCTCGTACTCGGCCTCTGTGACATTGAGGGGCCCCCCACAGAAGGGACACACCATTGTAAACTCGCCAACTTTCCTGCCGAAATTGGTTACTTTATCGATGTTTTGTAGTTTGTCCAGGCTCCCCATACTTACACAATAAATTTAGCTGGGCTGGCAGGATAAAAAATATAGGTGTTCCGGATTGGCAGAGGAGGAAAAAGTAGTCCTAGCAAAGATGGCTTCTCTGTTGAAGTCTGGGGCCACAATGCTGGATAAGACTTGCCCTTATTGCAATGTACCACTGTTCCGTTTGAAGTCAGGAGAAGTTATATGTCCTAAGTGTGGTCAAAAGTTCATTCTTGTTATGAGCGATGAAGAGGAGTTACGTGCGCGCTCTGGGCTTGTGCTACAGTCTTTGGAGCAAACCGTTGTAGAGAAACTTCAGATTCTGCAAAATAGCCTTAGTGTTGTCTCCAGTCCTGAAGATATGTACGAGATTGGAAAGGCCATAATGATGCTATTGCAAATACTTGAGACTTCTTATAAAGTGAAAGCCCTTGCCAAAAATACTGCCGGTAAAGTTCAGGGATAGAAGGCCAGTTGTCTATTCTGAGTCTACTTGGAAGCTTTTAAACTCTCTAAGAGCGAAAGCGCTTCAAGTGCTTAAAGCCTTGGAAAATTTAGAAGAGAAACCCTTGGTGATAGGCAGTCTGGCCAGGGGGGATGTAACCCCTTCGAGCGACATAGACATTTTTTACATGAGATATGTTCCTAGCTGGCGGATAGCCCTATCCCTAGAGCAGGCTGGATACGATATTCTACTTTATCGAATAGTACAAGCTACCCCACAAACGTCTCCTAGATTTACGGCTGTAGTTGAAGAAAATGTCGAGATTTCCGTCCCACTCTCGAAGCTCAAGAAAACAGAAGAAGAGTTCCCATTTTTTGCGGGTGCCGTCAGTATGCGCCAAATTGTGGACGGGGTACGGGTTAGGGGGGTTAACAAGCAACTATTGTTTATAGAACCGACAGGCTATGGGCATGAGGAGTGGTCTATCATAGGCAGGGAAAAAGAGGCTGCGGAAATGTTAGGTATCTCGATTGAAACTGTTCTTGAGCGTGTAGCAATGCGCGAGAAACGTGCACGCGAAGGTAGAACAGGATTTTTCATAAATGTTGAAATCCCAGGAGAAGAAAATCCTGAAAGCATTGCATGTAAACTTGCTCGCCAAAATGCTATTATGAGAAGGGCCATTGAGGGCCTAATAGATTGTGAGTAATTGTAGGTGCATTTTTGTAATACAATCTCCTAAAAGCCGTTGTCAGGGGAAGCGGATACATATTGATCTTCTCTTTTGTGATTTTGTGAATATAATTTGAATACAGGAATTAACGGCATAAACTTATATTCTTCATCTAATTCGCATATCTTAGGCTAGAGATATGGGAAGACGACGTAAACGGTCACGTCCACGCTTGGTACCCAAGAGGAAGCTTCCAACGGTGTTTCAATGTCCGGCGTGTGGTGCAACCGCAGTGAGTGTTAGTGTGTTGAAAGGTAAGGAGAAGAAGGTTATTGTGACGTGTGCTAATTGTGGTTTGAGAGGTGAGTACGAGTATAACCAGTATCTCCATCCTGTAGACTACTTCAGCAGGTTTTTAGACGATTATGAAGCTGGAAAACTTACTGTGATCTCAAAACAGGGGGATGAGAATAATGCGGAAAACGAAGGTTAGGGATTATCTGCTACAGCTACTCAAAGATAAAGGCGCTATTCACATGACGCTCATCGACCCAGATAAGACTTCTTCAGAAAAAGCCGCCCGTATAGCGGTTGAAGCAGTTGAGGCTGGAACATCTGCTATAATGGTCGGAGGAAGCATCGGGGTCTCTGAAAGTATGACCGATGAAGTTGTACTTGCCATTAAAAATTCGACGAATGTTCCTGTAATACTCTTCCCTGGGACTCCTTCGGCACTCAGTCGCCACGCAGACGCTGTATGGTTTATGTCTGTCCTCAACTCTCAGAATCCCTATTTTATTACTGGAGCCCAGATGCAGGGTGCACCAATAGTCAAGAGGTATGGACTGGAGGCTCTCTCCTTGGGCTATATCATATTAGGGTCGGGTGGCGCCGTCTCCCTAGTAAGCTATACAAGGCCTCTCCCCTTTGAAAAACCTGATGTGGTTGCAGCATATGCGCTTGCAGCAGAGTATATGGGATTTAGCTTTGTTTATCTTGAAGGGGGTTCTGGAGCGGATCCTATTCCTCCGATAGTAGTAAGGACTGTTCGAAAAACCGTCTCACTGCCGATAATAGTCGGGGGCGGCATACGGGAGCCGGAAACGGCGAGAGAGCTTGTTATGGCTGGTGCAGATATTATAGTTACCGGAACGCTCGTCGAAGAGGTTGATAACGTTAAGAAGAGACTTCATCCCATAATAACTGCTATTGAGGAGGGAGTTACGGCCCGAAAATTCCAAGATGAGCCATCACGACGATAAGCGCTAGAAGGAAAGTACCTGCAACAACAAACTCAGGTCTAATCTTTATCCCCCCAATGTCCTCTTCGTAGAATGTCAAGAGACCGGCTGCCGGGAGAGCTGTTGGTTTCCTCTCTTTCTCGCCTTTTCGGCTTTTCTTACTTTTTGACCCGCTCTTACTCATAAAAACCCCGAACTCTTCAAAAGAGAGGCAATGTATAAGCATTTCGCTATGCTATTATTTCCTCATAAGACGACAATAAGACGACTAATAGTCGATGACGTGCTGGTTTTATTCAAGTATAGGTAAGGAAGACACAACCTAGCCATTAAAAATGACATCTCTAACTATAAGCGGTTGTCGATAACCTCCAGGAAGCATCATCCCTTTGAGTATAACCTCGCTTCCTTGAAGCTCTTCGGTAAGATAAGATATAAGTAAGTCTAGGGTGCTTGGCGAGAATTCACACGCTTCCTCTGGGGGCATCGCGAAAATCTTCTTGAAAACTACAGGGTCATTACATATGCCTCTTCTTGTCGAAGTTCCATCGTCGAAGAGAAAATTCATGTGAAAGAGTGGCTTTCCCTCTACACACCTAACACGGGCGCTCCACGAAAGAATTACAGCTCTATTCAAGACAAAGGTCTGTATTCCAATGAATTTCGAAAATTCGTATCGCGGGGGCTTTTTTAACTGTTCTCCAACAATTACCTTGAGACAGGGCGTTTCCCTATAATATCCTTCAGAGGAACGTGCTCCCACGATTTCACAGGTATGATCTAGTCCAATAGTGAACTCCACTAGTGGTTTATCATGGGAGACAACTAGAGAATCTATCGTCTCCCTGCCACCACTCAATAGTCTTAGGTAAACTCTTCCTCCCTCTTTCCGGAAGAGGACATAGCCCAATACATCGGCTTTAAAACCAAAAAAATCGTTAGCCATGGCCCTGCGGCAGTTGAAAGGTTTTTGTTTTTCAAGATCCTCATCGAGGACTTCTAGGGACGATGCATCACATTGCGCAAAGCTTATATCACCCATTGTGAACTCTCGACAACCACTAAAAACAATGAAATGATTTTCGAGGGGGGATACGTTAAAAGGAGTAAGCACGGCCACTGGAGAACAATTCGTATCCATGCCTAAGATGCATTTTTTGTTGTCAATTGAAATCACTCTAATTGTCTTAACTAGTCGCGTCCCAGGATTATACTTGTCAATATACTGGAGTAGCTCATCCAATTCCAGCTTGGAAACGAGCTTTATCGAGGAGTTTTTCTCGAAGAAGATTTCGTTCTTGTCGCGGTACTTCCTCACGGAAACCTTAAGGAGTCGTACCCTCGCTCCAATATTTAGTAGATCGTAGTATTTTTCCACATTTTCCTCCCACACCACCCCCCAGATTATACCGCTTTCATCAGCCAAGGCGTAACGGAAATATCTTTTCCCATTGGCTAGCCTCCTTATACCTGAATTGAAGACGATTATACCTTCAACATCGACACCTCTAAACCCCGCGGCGAGATCCCTAATCTTAAGAGTTGTAAGCGATGCGGGCGCGACTTCTCGCGATAAAACTACCCCTAGCTCTTTAGCCAGCATCAATGCTGCAGCATCCCGACGAATTATCTCGCCAAACTCCCTGACTTTTTCCTCGATCATCTCCTCTATTTTCTCCCGTGTCAGCTGGGGTCTTGCTTTAAGTATATCCTGGATGATCCTTTCGATTTCATCTTTTTCTTGCGAAGACATGATCCAACCTAAGTAATATCCTTCAAAGCGAGGCTAAAAACGATTTATAAAATTCTTCAAATGAGACTTTTTCTCTTTTAAGTTCAATTCCCTCTTTTATAGCTAGTTCCACAGCAAGCATATGGTAACAAGCCTTTGATTTTTCACGATAAACCGCGTTGAAGAGGAAGTCCTCGCATGAACAAAATAAACCCGGGATTACAATGTAGGAACGCCTCCTATCCTTGCTCTCCACCATATATACTTCAACATCAACGTTTTCCCGTACATTCTCAACTATTACCTGCTTGACCCTTCCCTCCATTAACGCCTTTCGAGCACGCATAAGGTTTCTTGAGGACAAATCTAACCCCTAAGGAATCAGTCTGAAACGATCTCTTGGAAATAATACCACTTCTCGTATATTAGAAAGGCCAAGAAATGTCATAAGGAGCCTGTCGAGTCCAAGCCCAAATCCGCCATGGGGAGGCATACCGTACATGAAGGCTTTTATATAGAATGAAAACTCCTCGAGGCTGAGACCCTTAGCCTTCAGGTTTTGAACCAGCTCATGGTACCTGTGTTCTCGCTGTCCTCCAGAGGCAACCTCGATGCCTTTTATATCTAAGTCAAATGACTTGCTCAAATTGTCGCCTTCACGCATGATGTAGAATGGTTTTGCATCCCAAGGGTATTTCGTGATGAAATAAATTGGAGTACCTTTAGCGGAGAGGTATTCGCCTAGGCTCTTCTCTGCCTGCGTGTCTAGATCTTCCCCCCACTGTATATTATATCCTATGCTATTTAAAATGTCAATAATCTCACTGTATGTTATCCTAGGTATCGAGGAAGGGGGGTCTATAAGCGAGAGCCCTACGGTTTTCAGCATGTCTCCGACCTCCATCCTTAAATAGTTGATTGATGCCCCGATGAACTCTTCAAGGACTTTCATCACATCCTCTTCGTCCTCTATGAAACCCATCTCAACGTCCAACCCCCAGCTCTCGTTGAGGTGTCTAGGCGTGCTAAACTTCTCAGCCCTGAAGTATGGGGTTATTTCGAATACTCTTGGAACACCGCACATCAACATTTGCTTGTAGAGCTGCGGGCTCTGGGAGAGATAGGCTTTCTGGCCAAAATAGTCGACAGTGAATAGCGTAGCGCCCCCCTCGGCACCTGCGCCTACGAGCTTAGGCGTGTGTACCTCTAAGAAGCCATTTTTCGCGAAAAATTCCCGTGTAAACTCAACTAGTTTGGCACGAGCTATAAAAACAGCTCTGAATCGAGGTAGACGAAGGGCGAGGTACCTGAAATCCACGTAAAGGTCAAAGCTCGCTGGAGTTTTCCCTGTAAGATCAATCGGAGGCAACTCTATGGGCTCTGAAAGTACAGTAATTGCTTTGGCTTGGAGCTCACGTCCTTTTCTGCTAACGATAACATCGGGAAAAACACCCTCTACCCTTACCGCCGAACCAATCTTCACGGACGAAGCCTTACTCCATGTCTCGGCATCCACACTGTCTCTTTTCACAACGACGGTAACAGGTGATATAGAAAGATCGTCTATAACCTCAATGAACGTTATTTTTCCAACAGTCTTAACGTTTGATACCCAGCCTTCAACAACCCCAGCTTTTTCACTCATCCCTCGACACCGACGGTTACCCGAAAATTTCTTAAATTCATGCACATAAAGCCTTTGGTGCTCCTGATGGTTAGACCCAGCCTAAGGTCACGTACAAAGAAGCGTAGACATGTCAGAACACCTGGGGGGCGCCTTGTACTGAGAGTTATGGACAAGAAGCATGACTACCCAAAATGCGCTGTTTGTGGCATGCCTCTCCAAGGAATACCCAGGCTGACCTTGAAAGAAGAGCGAAAAGGTGTAAAGATGCCAACCAGAGCCTTTGGTGGCTATCTCTGCCATAGGTGCTTAAAGCTGGGCATTAAGGTCTCAGTTCGTACGAGAGCCTGATAAGCCGTGCCCTGCGTAGTTATAGCTGTAAGTGGGACGCCAGGCAGTGGGAAAACAACGTATTCTCGTTTTATCTCCGAGTACTATGGTTTGCGCTACGTGTCAAGCGGGCATCTCTTCAGGGAGATCGCCAGGGAGCGAGGGATAGACTTTCTCCAACTGCATAGGGAAGCTGAGAAAAACATGGAGATAGACATGATGATAGACCAGAAAGCTATTATAGAAGCTCTGTACGGAGGGGTAGTTGTTGAGGGACACCTCGCAGTATGGGTTCTCAAGGACATAGCTCACATTAAAGTTATTTTCGATGCACCGCGAGAAGTCAGGGCTGAGAGAATAGCTAAACGGGATGGCATAAGTTTCGAGGAGGCTCTTGAGGAGATTATTCAACGCGAGAAAAGCAACTATGAGAGAGCCTTAAAGTACTATGGGCTCAACATCAGGGATTATAGTGTAGCGGATCTCGTTGTCTCTACCCAGCACCTACCACCTGAAGCTATCAAGAGAGTGGTATCCACATATATAGACGCATACAGGGAGAAGTATCCTCAGCTATTTGCGTAGAAACATCGAGGCTAGCTAGATAAATTTTTATAATTCTCACTACCTACAATTACGCTGAAATAGGTGAGACAATGTCTGAGAAGAAGCCACACCTTAATCTAGTGGTAATCGGTCATATAGACCACGGAAAGAGCACCACCATGGGTAGACTCCTCTATGAAATTGGTGCCGTAGACCCCAGAACAATCCAGCAATACGAGGAAGAAGCAAAGAAGCTTGGCCGGGAGTCCTTTAAGTACGCTTGGGTTCTCGACAGGTTGAAGGAGGAGCGCGAGCGCGGAATAACAATAGACTTGGGCTTCTACAAATTCGAGACAAAGAAGTACTTCTTCACGCTTATCGACGCTCCTGGACACCGTGACTTCGTCAAGAACATGATTACTGGAGCAAGCCAGGCTGATGCTGCAATTCTGGTCGTGTCTGCTAAGGAGGGTGAGTTCGAGGCCGGTATAAGTCCGGCTGGTCAGACGCGAGAGCACATTTTCCTCGCCAAGACAATGGGTGTCGACCAGCTCGTGGTAGCCATAAACAAGATGGATACTGTGAATTATAGCCAGCAGAGATACGAGGATATCAAGAACCAGCTCTCAAGGCTATTGAGAATGGTCGGCTATAAGCTTGAAGAGATACACTTTGTACCAATCTCCGCTTGGGAAGGAGTCAACATAGTTAAACGCTCACCCGAGAAAACTCCATGGTACAACGGTCCCTCCCTCTACGAGGCTCTAGACACCTTTAAAGAGCCTCCACGACCCATCGACAAGCCACTAAGAATTCCAATCCAGGACGTCTACTCCATCAAAGGCGTTGGAACAGTTCCTGTAGGCAGGGTTGAGACAGGCGTTCTCAGGGTCGGCGACAAGATAATAATAAACCCGCCAAAGGCTGTGGGAGAAGTAAAATCCATCGAGACACACCACACTCCTATTCAGGAAGCAATACCCGGCGACAACATAGGCTTTAACGTGAAGGGTGTCGAGAAGAGTCAGATCAGGCGCGGCGATGTTGTCGGTCCCACAACTAACCCACCCACAGTAGTGGACGAGTTTATAGGACGTATCTTCGTACTGTTCCACCCGACGGCGATAGCAGCAGGCTATACCCCGGTACTACACGTTCACACCGCAACGGTTCCTGTGACCTTTGAGGAACTACTCCAGAAACTAGATCCCAGGACAGGTAGCGTCGCAGAGGAGAAACCTCAGTACATCAAACAAGGCGACTCAGCTATCGTAAGGTTCAAGCCTAGAAAGCCAGTGGTCGTCGAGAAATACTCTGATTTCCCGCCACTGGGCAGGTTTGCGGTACGCGACTCTGGCAGAACTATAGCGGCTGGAGTAGTCATAGACGTTAAAAAGGCCGAAGGATACTAGTAGCCGTCTTTTAGAGATAAAATTTTTATACTATACGGCCTTCACCTTTTTGCCTGTGATGCTGTATGCCAACCAAGGTTCGCATCCGTCTCTCAAGCACATCTGTCGAAGACCTAAACGCAGTATGCAAAGATATAGTTGAGATAGCCAAGAGAACAGGCGTTAAGATCCGTGGCCCTATCCCCCTGCCCGTCCAGGTAGCAAGGGTCGTCACAAGACGCGCGCCCTCAGGTCAAGGATATGAAACCTTCGATAGGTTTGAGCTCAGAATACATAAAAGGCTCATAGA
>NZ_JBMFLX010000012.1:22336-33122 GCF_049970975.1 Infirmifilum sp.
CTAGCCTTCACGAGGGCCCGTAGCGCAGTCAGGAAGCGCGGCGGCCACGCTCCAGGAGCGCCGCAGTCCTAGGCTTTCCCAGAGAAAGCCGCAGGTCCCGGGTTCGATTCCCGGCGGGCCCGCTTAACAAAATCCGTCTTTCATCTCCTATGGGCGCCATGTTTTATATCGGGGGGTAGCTCCGTAAACTTGTGGGAAAAGCTAGAGCCTATTTAAGGTTAACGAGAATCGAACACGGCGTCATGACCGGCCTTGCGGTCATGGCAGGATTCTTAGCTGTCAAGTGGTGTCTGTGTGAGGCGTTGATAATCGCTTTTCTAAGCTCTGTAATGGTTGAAGCCTCTCTCTTCGCCTTTAATGATATCTTTAATATGGAAGAGGACAGGATAAATTCGCCTGATAGGCCCCTCGTCACAGGAGAGGTGTCAAAAGACGAAGCCGTAATTATTGCAATCCTACTAGCATTTTCCTCAATAATCCTCGCCTCACTCCTGGGTAAAGCACCCATGCTCCTTTTAATCATGGCGTTATCCTTCGGTAATCTTTACAACGCGTATTTGAAGAGGTTTTCAATAATCGGTAATATCACTGTCGCAGGGTTAACGGCGAGCAGTTTCCTTTACGGATCGCTGGCAACCGGCCTCGATGTACCCGAGAAGACGATATTATTCTTTATGATAGCATTTTTAGCAAATGTAGGAAGGGAGGTTGTTAAAGGTGTCAGGGATCTTGAGGGCGATGTGAGGGTGAACATATGCACTCTAGCGTGTGAGATAGGATCAGAAAAAGCAGGAAAAGTTGCATCGGTCTTCATGCTTCTCGCTGTTGCACTAAGTTTTGCAGCCATAAGTTACTTCGCGAACAAACTGTTCTTCACAGCGCTAATATCTCTGACAGACATTATTTTCATCCATGGTGCTTACCTTATGCTGAAGGAGCCAACCCCCTCCAATGCCGGCAAGCTGAGAAACACTACTCTAATCGGCATGCTTATAGCCCTGGCATCCTTCGTGATACCCTAGGTAGCTGGAAAAGACAAAAATAAATAAGCGGGCCTGGTGTAGCAGTTATGCCTGAAGGAAGATTTACTATATTAGAGAAATTGGTATCCGAGAATAACCTTGCATGGCTCCTACTAGTAATCTCAGTTTTAATCGCATCAGGACTAGTCTTCATCTTGGCGGAGCGACCACCCTTCTCTCTGGGCACCTACATAATCTATCCTGGGACGGCTTCACAGACAACAGGCGAATTTCTCACGATATTTTTCCTATATTCTCTATCGATAGCCGGGCTTATCTTGCTCTACGAGGCTCCTAGGTATCGCTCCCGGCCAAACCTCGCAATAATGTTTCTGATATCAGGCATACTCGTAGTGTTAATCTCTGTCTTGCTACTATTCACCGTATATGGGATGAAGTAATCAATTATGAAGAGTATACTACGCCTTTACAGACTCCCAGGAATACATGTAATCTATGGTCCGCCAGGTTCCTGTAAGACCCGCTTCTCTATATTCACAGGTCGCTTGATAGCTGGTACCTCCCCCCTCCTTTATGCAGGACTTGGAAGACATTCTATTATATCGCCTGAGGAAAGTGAGGAGATAAAGGTTGTAAGAATTCAAAATCTGAAAAGCGAGATAAGCTTTCTACTCAGTCTCGAAAAACTATCTGGAAATTTCGGCTCTCTGGTATACGATGGCTTCTCAATATACTTTCTACCGCTTAGATTCTATATGCGTGAGACTTCCATATCAAAACTCCAACTTTTCGCGGCCTCAAAGCTTCATGAGTTCTCTCAAAGAAGAAGCATCCCCTTGATAGTTACGGCCCAAGAGATCTCTGGCCGAAAGCCACTTGCCTACAAGATTCTCAGAAGATTCTCCCGAGACTTTACCAGACTTGAAAAAGTAGACGAGAAGATAGTCGTTCATGTTTACGACAGGAATCTATACGAGAAGTTTACCGAATCCATTGATGGGTGCTTTGAGGAGAAGGCTTCTCGATAAGTATGTCCATACTCGTGGCCTCCCGGCGCTAAACTATATAAACCTGAAACTAGCACGAGTACACAGGTGTCTGACCCAATACGCGTCTCCTCTGAATGTCGCGAGAAGTTACTAATTCTTTCTCACTATCTGAGTAGGATAGCGGGTCACTATGAAATAGATCCCGAGAACCCCCAAGTAATCATACCTTGCGAAATATTAAATGACGATATTGCTGAACCACTTATCAACGTATTTTTAAGATCACCACCTCAAAGACACAAGGAGGTTATAATAGCTGTTGACCCAGGCGAAGCTAAAACAGGCCTCGTCATGGCCGCAGACGATGAAATACTCTATGCATCGTCGACAACCCCCGAAACATTTAGGAAAATATTCCAGGCTCTCTCCCGATACTATGCCCGTGTGATTCTTTTCATTGGGAATACCCCCGCGGCGCATAAGCTCCTTGAAGTCAAACCACCCAATGTAGTGGTCGAGTTTCTGGATGAATCAAAGCTTCCCATCCCTCACACAGACATAAAATCAAAGGATGATGTACTCGACGCCTTAGGAATATACCTTAAAGGTCGCGCACTCCTAATAATGAAGGCTATCTCGAATAATCGTCGTATGTATGAGGGGAAGTAAGTTTACACAAGGAGCCCTATAGGCTTTCTGGAGCTAGCCCCTTGTTTTCCTTCTCTTAACCTCGATATCCTGTGGGATCCAATCTATCGCGGTACCACATTTTGGGCATTTTCCCCCGACAGAGGCGTATATTTTATAAAGGTTGGGGAGCTTTTCCCCCTTGTAGAACACATAGCCACACTTCTTGCAGACAACTGTTATCATTGAGGATAACAGCAGGAATCAAACGTTAATAATATTTTCTCAATTTGGAGTATATCCGAGTCAGCCTGATTTCTCGCATAAGCTCAAAAATAAATACCTGTATGTGTGAAGCGTAAACTGTGTCTGGAAGAAAGACTACCATCAAGGACAGTCTTGCTTCAGCGTTGCTCAAGGGGCTTGAAGCTCTAGGAGATCCGAGAGTTGTGGTTGGAGTAATTCTGGCCATCTCGTTTACCATAACGCTCCTGGCACGCCTAGCCCCCCTCCACTGGGGCGTTTATCTCAACGAGTTCGACCCCTTCTACGAGTATTACCTATCCGTGAAGACGCTGGAAAACGGTAATGGTAGCCTCCTTGGAGGCATAACTTGGTGGTATCACTGGTGGTTTGAAAACCCCAAGCCACTCGACACATTATTCTGGGCCCCGCATGGCAGGGATCTTAGGGGCTCGAGCCAGCCTGGAGCCGCACTTTTTACGGTGGCTGCCTACGAGCTTCTCCGCACCTTAGGGGTGAAAACCGACCTATATTTTGTTCACGGGATCTCGGTCCCAGTTGGAGCCGCCCTGGCTGTTTTCACTGCTTATCTATTGGGTAAAGAGCTGAAGGATGAGAGAACAGGCGTGCTGTCAGCCGTCCTCATAAGCCTAAGCTGGGCTTACATGTATAGGACCAACTACGGGGCTAAGCACGAGGGATTTGCAATCCCCTTCATGCTGCTAGGCTTCTACCTCTTCCTGGTGGCTTACCGAAGGAAATCACTGGGACTCTCCATCTTAGCCGGGCTCTCCTTCGGAATGGTTGTCCTATCGTGGGGCGCATACCTGTACCCCTGGAACTTCATAGCCCTCTTATCCCTGATTTGGCTTCTATTCCACCCTACTGATAAAATCATGGCAAAGATCTATATAGCCAGCAATGTAATTACAACCCTCTTTGTCGCAACCACACCTAGGTTTGGCCCGAAAACGGCATTCTTATCTCTGGTAGGTTTCCTGCCATTAGCTACTACTCTCTATGCGTTCTTCTTGTTAATAGGGTATTCCCGGCTAAGAGCAGCAACTCCCTCTAAAATAAAGAAAATAGGTATTGGAATAACGGGAGTAGTAGTTATCTTTTTCATTGTCGCATATGTAGCAGGGTTAACCTCCTTGATCTCTGGAAGGATACTAGCAGTTGTACTGCCAACTATTAGAGAACCCGGAGTGACTACAGTTGCTGAACACGCAGTACCCTCATGGAACCAACTCTTTGATGATTTTCAGTCCTCAATAATTTTCGGGATATTTGCTGTGTATCTCTTCGCCAGGAGGCTGAAGACAGACCTTAACGCAGCCTTCGCCGCCCTCTACTTTGCTACTTCTCTCTACTTTTCATCATCGATTGTGAGGCTCGTACTGCTTTTGTCGCCAGCCATATCAGTCGTAGCCTCTATGGGACTTATCGAGTTATTCGATAGGATTCGCATGCTGTCAAGTCCGTCAATATCCAGGAAAAAAGAGAAGTCTGTCTCGCCGGCACTAGCTGTCCTGGCAATGATTATACTCCTCTTACTCTTCTCGCCTTCAATACTTGGTTCGAGAGTACCTATATATTCCCACCAGCCAGCACTTATACTCACTTCATCAATACCGATGATAGACTACAACTATCAATACATGGACTGGATCTCAGCACTAGAATGGATAAAGATCAACGTCCCGAAAGATGCTACCATTGCGACATGGTGGGACTACGGCTACTGGATAAGCGTCAACACCGAGCGCAAAACAACTTGTGACAACGCTACAATCGACACGAAGCAGATCCAGAGAATAGCTACTGCGTTCATGTCAGACGAGGACACAGCCCTGAAAATCTTCAGGGAGCTAAACGTAACCTATGTAGTAGTGTTTGAGCCGCTACAGAGCCTCCAACTCTCAACGGGTATGAGCGTATATTTCTCAATGATACACCCAGCTCTAGGAGGAGACATGGCTAAAAGTCCCCAGATGCTGAAATGGATAGGACTTGATGCAGGAAAGTATATCTACGGATTTAACAACGGCTCCTACGCGTATCTAGATTTAGGGAATAACCAGAGGTTATACCTCCTTGTTCCCGCACCCACCCCGCAGGGGTTAAACGCGACACTCTACAGGATGATCTTCACTAGAAACTATAAACAACAGCTCTTCATCTTCGACTCCTTCCTAGGTCAGCTCCAAGGCTATAACGGTCCACACTACTTATTATCCCCTCTAAAACACTTTGAGCTCGTATATGTCTCGGAACCCAACGGATGGGTAAAAGTCTTTAAAGTAAAAGGTTAATTTCGCTTATCGAGAAGAATCTCCAGCTTCATTTTTCTCCTATAATCTCCATAAGGGTCTTCAGGCGAAAACTTAGCTGGGTGAGCGGCCCTCAGTTCCCCTCCACAGTACGGACACTTATCAGAACGCAACGTGTACATCCCGCACTGTGAACACTTGTGTAAAAGTGTATGCTTTCCCACCTCTTATTCACCTTTTAATCTTTCAAACGAGAAGCTACAGCCGTGGGTTTTCGCGCCCTGTTCAATAGCTTTTAGAATATCTGATGATATTTTCTCACCATCCTTATAATTCAACGCCTCGACATCTAACTTATACCTGGGAGCTCCCAGTGTATAAAACCTTACAGAGGTATTCGATGGCAGCTTCACGCTTCTTTCCCAAGATGTTAAAATATCTTTCAACGCTTTAACCCCACCCTCCAGGCACTGAAGATTAATGATAAAGCTGAGCTTCACCCGTGGGAGTCTAATGTTTTGACGGGCTATCTCCGCGACAACTTCGGCCCATTTTTTCTCAACGTTGGCCTCTAAGAGAGCCTCTTCGCCCCTCAGACTAGCTTCTTCGAGTCCTTTAAAAATCTCTCCATAATGGTCTTCAAGCGGCCAGCCAACCTTCTCGTAAGCCTCGTCGAGGGTCTTACGTAGCTTTTTAGCTGCAAGCTCGAGAATCTTTTCAGCCCTCTGTGCCCTCTTCCACTCTATGAGTTTCTCTTTTCTTTCTCCATCTGAGACTCTCTTTAACGATAAGTCAACCAGCTTTCTTGAGGGATCTACACGTATAACCTTGAACACAGCCTTCTGTCCCACCCTTAAAACATCTCTTATATTCCTAAACCAGCTATGGCTAGCCTCTCCAAGCGGGACATAGGCCCTCAATCCCCCGTACTCGTCCAAAGCTACAAAGGCTCCATGCTCGTGAATCTCCTTTACAGTAGCCACAACCAATTCATTGAGGCTAGGAACCTCTTCTCTACGTCTAACCACAGTCTATCGCCGGAGAGAATAAGTTTAGTGACAGATATTTTTTGCCTCTCAAGCCTGTCACGAGAAAGTTTGAAAAAAGAGGACATCTACAGGAGAATTAGCTTAATGGGCGACTATTCTTAAAAGGATCAGTGTTTCTACACGATAATGTCTGGTTACGTCAAGAATTCCACGATTTCCGCTATTATTAGAGCTTTGCCCCCTCTAGGCTGTACAAGAACCCTGCCACACTTGAAACACTTAGCTGTAAGGGAGGAGTGACTGAACACTACCTGGACGTTACCACAGTCGGGACAGCGAACCTTTACGAACCTGCTCCTAGGCTTTGGAACGAGCTGCTCCACCTCAACCATATCACTTCACCTTCTCTACTATTTCCAGTTTCTTCAGCCTAATGCCTTCCTTGTGATAGGTATATCCACAGACCTTACACTTAAGCTTCAACACCTGTTTCTTCGTAACCTTTGCAGTCCTCTTCTGCTCAGGCTTCCTCTTAGACCCATAACCCCTCTGCTTCCTTAGATACCTCCGCTGACCCTCAGCCAACGTTCTCCTCTTTCCAGCCTTATAAAGCGTAACCTCGTGCTCTGTATGTGTCTTACACTTTGGACAATAGGTCCTTATCACTGCAGGAACCTTCATTCCAACCCCCACGCTGCACTTTCAACCCTACACGCATAATTTAAGCTTTTCCAGCCTGCATAGACGCATGCATCTAGATGACTGAATACTTTTGCCTAAACCGCTAACCTCGCCTTGGAAAAGGTTTATAGGCGAGGCCTAGAGCATGGGTCTCTAGGTGGATACATGGAGTTCTGCCCTAAATGCGGGGGGCTAATGCTACCAGCCGTTGTGGACGGCAGGAAAGTATTAAAGTGTAGAAGCTGCGGATATGTTAAGGAGAGCAATAATCCTGGAAACGCGTACCGTCTCGAGGAAAAAGTTCAACGACACCCCCTCGACAAGATCACCGTCTTGGATGTGAACGTGTCTACACTCCCAGTGGTGCCCTTCAAGTGTGAGAACTGCGGCAACGACAAAGCCTACGTGTACGAGGTTCAGACAAGGGCTGGCGACGAGCCAGCGACAAGGTTCTACATATGCACTAAGTGCAGGAAGGTCTACCGCGAATACGCCTGAAGAGGAGATCCCACGTTATTCTTGACGCCAACCTTAATGATAGTTTTATATTCAGTATCCAACTTCTTTAAACGAGGGTCAAAAATGGTCAGGTTCACCTTCCCGGATGCCCGCGAATGGAGGTATATTCTTGAAAGCCTTTCAACAATAGTCGACGAGGCAAACTTCCTTGCATCTCCAGACGGGTTACGCCTCAGAGCTCTAGACCCAGGCAGAGTAGCGATGGTTGACCTCTTCATGCCAGCCGGGCTCTTCGAGGAATACTCCGTGGACTCGGAGACTAAGATTGGCGTTGTACTCGACGACATCAACAAGGTCTTAAAGAGGGCTAAGTCCGACGACAAGCTCGTATTCGAGGTCGGCGAGGGCAGGCTCACAATAATTCTACAAGGCAGGGCCGAGCGGAGGTTCAGGTTCCCCCTCCTCGACATTGCAGGCCAAGAACTACCCTCTCCCAAGCTCAACTTCACGGTTGCAGCCAAGATGCTCAGCGACACCTTCAGGGATGCGCTCAAGGACGCGTCTCTGGTATCAGAGGCTGTAAAGCTCAAGGCCGAAGACGAGTCCCTCCACCTATCTGCTAGGAGCGACAGGGGCGAGATAGAGACAAAGTTCACCATAGAGTCGGGAAGCCTGCTCGAAATAGACGTGAAGGAACCCTCAGAGGCCAGCTACGGGATAGATTTCCTGGACAAGATCGTCTCGAAAGCCTACAGGGTGAGCGACATAATGGCTCTACGATTCGCGACAAACATGCCCATAGAGATGAGCTTCGACATAGCCGGAGGCGGTACGCTGAAATACCTCCTAGCCCCGCGCATGGAGTAACCCATGGGTTCAGAGCATTTAAAAGTGGTCATTGGTCCCGAGGACTATTTAAAGTATCCATTCCTGCCGGAGGCCATCAAGATCGTTAAGGAGCTAGGCCTCACCATCGAGGAATTAGGCGAGACACCCCTAGGAAACGAGATACTAGAACAGGCTAAGAGAAAAATCCTCTCCGTTATTGAGGACGGCAGATACCCCGTATCCAGCGACGACTACAGACTTGAAGTATCGGCCTTTGCAACGGCCATTCTCCTTCTATCACAGGTAGGCGATAAAGCCCTAACCGAGAAGTTTGCGACAGCCTTCTCCAAGAGCATCTCGCCCAGCCTAGAAGCCGACTCACGCGAAAGGGTACAGCTGCTCTTCTACATCTCACAGGTTCTAGGATGGAACGTTAAGATTAGCAACAAAATCTACGTGCACTTCAAGAACTATATCCATGCACAGCCGGACTTCACGGGTAAATGGAAGCTCGTAAACAGGGCCCTCAGAGACGGCTACGTCGAGGTCTCCACGCATGAGTTAGCGAGACTTATACAGACAGGAGTGAAGAAACATGTCTCCAGGCTAGTGGAATCCGCGAGCGTGGATTCCTCGCTACTACCAGAGAGGGTCTACGCCGTTGTAGAGGAGCTATCACAGTCCTGGGCTAAAACGAGGAGGGAAGTTTTAGAGTTCGCGCAGGCCGGATACAGGAAGAGCGGCATGGACGCCTTCCCCCCATGCATCAAGACTCTAATGGATGAGGCGAAGAGCGGAAAAAACCTTCCTCATAGCGCCCGCTTTGTACTAGCGTCATTCCTGCTTAACGTCGGCTTCACAGTGGATGAGACACTCGAGATATTCAAATACTCCCCCGACTACAGGGAGGATCTAGCCCGGTACCAGGTTGAGCACATAGCTGGCCTGAGAGGCTCCAGGACAAAATACACACCCTACAAGTGCGACAACATGAGGAGCCTAGGACTCTGCAGGTGGAGGTGCGAGGGGGTAAAGCACCCCCTCCAATACTTCTACAGGGCCCTTCGCGGGAAGACCCCCAGGGTGGTTGAGAGCCAGGTGTCGTAGAAGTGGACATACAAGGCTTGTTCAAGGAATACTATCGGAAAAACCCAGTCCCTCCCCCTCCAAGCATAGAGAGGAGAGAGTTCGCCTTCACCACTTTCTCGTCCAGCGGGATGATCAGACACATATCTTTCAAGAACCCCGAGGAGATGAACAGATACATTATTGAAAGAATACCGAGGCACGCCTACTACTCCACCGCGTACTACTCCGACCCCTCAGCCCCCGAAATGGAGGACAAGGGCTGGCAAGGCGCAGACATGGTCTTCGACATAGACGTAGACCACATAGACACCCCCTGCAAGCCCCTCCACGACACGTGGAGGTGCAAGGCCTGCGGCGCCCATGGAAGAGGCTTAGCTCTCAAGTGCCCCGTTTGCGGGAGCGAGAGCCTCGAGCGTCAAACCTGGGTCTGCGACCGTTGCATAAGCGTGGCCCGCGAGGAGGCGCTCAAGCTCATAGACATACTTGAAGAAGACTTAGGCATCTCCAGGAGCGAGATGATCCCAGTCTTCTCCGGGCACAGGGGCTTCCACATACACGTCGAGGATAAAGCCTTAATCGACCTCGAACAGGAAGCCAGGCGCGAGATAGCCGACTATGTGCGGGGCCTCGGCATAGACCCCGATCTATACATCGAGAGGACAGGAGACCTCTACAAGTACAAGTACCCTTCAACGGCCCCAGGGTGGAGAGGCCGCATAGCCATGCACCTCGCCCTTAGGGGGAAAGAGGACACCCCCCTCCCGAGGGAAGAGCTCAAAAAACTCATAATGGAGTGCGTCGCCGAGGCCAGGGCAAACATAGACGAGAAAGTCACAATGGACGTCAAGAGGCTCATACGCCTGCCAGGAACACTCCACGGCAAGACAGGCCTCAAAGTACTCCCACTAACGATCCAGCAACTCGAGGCAATGGACGCCGCTAGCATAATCGAGAGGGCAGTCGCGCTCCCAGACACCCCCGTCAAGGTCGAGATGGAAGAGTGGCCCCGCCGAGTACTAGGCTTCACATTCAGCGAAGACGGTTCTAAGAAAACAGTACCGCTCTACCTGGCAGTCTACCTGGTGCTCAACTCTCCTACTGCTCGAATACTATCCATTGGGTAAAACGCTAATTTAAGCCTCAGAGGAACACGTTTCATTTTTAGTCGAACAAATATTAGCCTGAAGCCGGATTCTAATTAACAGAAAAGGTTGCCTATAAATACCCTGCAAGCCAACAACCCCTCGAACCCCGAAAAGGGGTGAAGCATGCATATGAGTAAAAAATACATCTTTGGAATACTCGCACTAGCAATACTAGCACTAGCACTAACCACCACGGCACAGGCGGCCCCAGTAACCTCAGCCTATGTACAACTCTTAACTCCATGGGGCAAACCCTTCGCCAACCAGAACGTAATAATCGTCGTGTTCAACGAGACAGGAAACTGTATCATAGCCTATGCCCAAGGCACAACTGATGCAAAAGGCAAGATAAACCTCCAAATAGCCAGCAAGATTCCAATATTAACCGAAACTAAATATAAGGGATCATATAACATCTCCGTATTCTGGCAGGCCTACGGAAAAACCTTCCTCCTAAACACCACAAGGTACACTACAACT
>NZ_JBMFLX010000013.1:0-31394 GCF_049970975.1 Infirmifilum sp.
TTTCTTTGGTTATTCATTATTTAAGACTTAGCCGAATTCTTTGGTTTTTACAGTGACTTGAGGATGATGCTTAGAAAGTTTAGGAAAACTTCTGATGATTAGTTTCTGCGAAAACTAAAGTAGACTCAGACACTTGCCATTAAATAACAACTTTACTTTCAAATATATAATAGGAAGCATTAATTATGGTGATCGTCAGCTTCTTTTGGTTCTCCTGCCTCCTCAACTTTCCCGCTAATAAAGTTCTCTACTGCTTCTTCAAGAGAAATCGTCGCTTTGCCCGGAGAGGGCCTCACATAGAATATTTTCAATCCGAGATCCTTAAGTCTGTAGAAAGCCCCATATCCTATGCCCATGGTTAGAATTGCCTGAACTTCTCTGCTTAGAAGCTCGTGGAGAAGCCCACTCACCTTTCCGTGTTCATGCGCTGCATGAATATTTTGGTACACCTCTAAAACCTTAAATTGGGAGTCGCCGACGTCCACGATGGCAAAGGCTGGAGCTCTACCGAAATGCGGTACAAGGAAATATTTCTCCCCAGATTTCACAACCGGGATAGCTATCTTCATAATCACCACTGGACATCAATATCGACACAGTTAAAACTCTAATCTGGGTTCTCGACCCCTCCTTCAGACTTCTCTAAGTCTCTAAACGCTAGCCTTAAAGCGAAGTGTAAACCCTGAATTTCCTTATCGCTAAGGCCATCTCTATCAACCTCTCCAAATATATGGCCGCACTTTTTACACCTGAACACCTTTACTTCTCCTCTCCGTGTCACATAGCTCTCAAAAACCTCTCTACCCTTCGAGCCGCATCGCGGACACATGAATCTCTCGTGGACTCTCTCGTACCCACAAATGCATCTGCTCCTGGCCTCGACAACCTCAAAGCTTAGCGTAGGCTTTTTATCAAGTAAAATGAGGGTAGGATAGTTTCCACATATTGGGCAGCTCAAGTTCGCGGCTTCTATTTTTTGACTAAATTCATTAACGAGGAGTCTGCTCAACGTATAGTCCAAGAGGGCTTTATCACTAGCCACATCCTCAGGCAATGCCTTCTTTATCTCTTCAATGTTCTCAACGTTTTTTATTAGAGGTGGCTCGAATCTGTTTAATACGGGTTTTGGGGAGCTTATGATGAGTTCCTCTAACCGGATGATGTATTTGTAAATGCCTTGCATTGTCTCCCTGCAATTCTCGGATTCTCCACACACAGCTCTAATAAGAGACTCGACAACCTTTGACAAGTGTACTCACCAGGAAAGAAGGTAAAGGTAAAGAAAAAGATTTTGTTTATTCTTCAGGGGCTATATTATACCGCTTGATAAAGGCTTGCATGTGGTCCTTAAGCCACTCGAATGGTGCGTAGCCGTCACCGAACATCGCTTCTAATAGTGGCCTGTTAGCTGGATGTAGCGAGGCGAACACGTGGAGTAGGACGAATAGAACTGTTATGCCGAAGCCTAGATCGTGTAGGAAGAGTAGAAGTGCAGCGGTCTGGTCTGAAAGGCCAAGGGCGAAGCGCAGCATAAGGCCCACGCCGCTGAGGGCTAGTAAGGCGAATCCTATAGCAAGGAGTAAAGCTAGGTAGGCAACGAACACGTTATGTCTTTCCAGTCTTTCCTTGACATCACTTGGTAGTGGTTTGCCGAACAGGTATAGCCCGGCTAGTGCTTTAGCCTCCTGTATCTGCTGCCCGATAGGCTTTTTCAACGCGTCAATGACTCTCAGATTTCCGCTGCAGAAGAGGTAACAACCATATATTATGATGAGGCCTCCCCACGCTATTCCGAAGATCCTGTGGAGTACCCTGAAGACTTGCACGCCCGCGGTGACTGGATCGGTGTTCATGTAAGGTGCAAAAGGTAGTCCTACTATGTATGCCAGCCAGGAGAAGTACTCGATGGCCATTAATGTTACCCCCGTTATAGATAGAAAAGCTATGAAGTGAAGGTTGTGTGTATGCGCGATCCTGTAACTGTTACTAATAATTTTTACCCTCTTCATTCCCTATCACCTGCTCTCCTCTTTAACCTGAGTCTTCTCCTCTACCCTGCTCTTTCTCCAAGCAACCAACTCAAGCCCTGCGAGAAGCAGCGCGCCCAGCGCACCACCATAAACGATAAGCTGCTTGAGGATCTCTCTACTCTGCTGAGTTGAAACTGGCTTGCCACGGTCAGCAAAATGCTTTTTGATTGCAAAGCTCCTCCTATCAGAGCTAGCGTAAATCCATCGTGTCCCTCCGCCTACATAGCTGTCAAGGTTTAGCCCGTATACGAGTTTTCCTTTGGCTTGCATGTCTTGGGCGGCGGAGATTATCTCTGAGGCTTTGCCGAACTTGAAGACTCCTGTCGGGCAAGCCTCTACACAGGCTGGGAGCATACCGTTTTGTATTCTGTCGATACAGAACGTGCACTTGTAGAATTTTCCGTCGGAGCCTCTTTTAGGCACCCTGAACGGGCACGCGGTGGCACAGTAGCCGCAGCCAATACACTCGTCTTTGTTTATGACTACGGCGCCTTCAGCTGTAACCTTAATAGCTCCTACAGGGCATGACCTTGCGCACGGCGGGTCTGCGCAGTGCATACACTGGAATGGCAGGGGGCCTATGTCCACCTGTTCAAAGATTTTCTCACCTGAGGGGAGTAGCAGTGCCTTCTTGGTCATGTCCTCATAGTAGAAGACGACTTTCCAATCGTCTGCGGTAAGGTCTGGAGGATTAGTGAAAGTCGGGCTGAACTTAGTCATTTCTGCTGGTCTACCGTTCCAGTCCTTGCATGCAACTTGACAGGCGCGGCAGCCAATGCACTTATCTAGGTCTACTAGTACCGCATATCCCTCCTTCATACCCGGGAGATTTTGTACCACCATTCTTACATCACCTCGGCCTTCCTGATCTTACCAATCCAAGCCTTACTCTCCTGTATAGTCGTAACCACATCACCCACATCGGGTGATATGAAGTTCCCCTGGGGTCCGGTTACGTATCCCAGGAAGCTGAAAGCCCAAATCACGTTAATCTGAGGCAATTCCCTACCGTTAACTGTCAGATACGCTTCTCCCTTGGTAACGAATGCCTTCATCTTAATAGAGCCTCTCGCTGTCAGTATCTCTACCAAATCTCCCGATTTCACTCCTAGTTTTAACGCAAGTTTCTCTGGAACATATACGAAGGGCTCTGGGTCGAGCTCTGCCAGTAGAGGTGTACGTCTTGTCATCGAACCACTATGCCAGTGTTCTGTCAGCCTGTTCGTAGTTATCACGACGAGTTCTCCTGGAAGGTTGGAGAGATCATCGGGAGTCAATGCTAAGCCTACTGGTTTTCCTTTGACTATGTCCGGCTGTTCGTTCAGGACTTGGAGGTTATATGGGTTGAGGAAAGCTAGAGTAGGATACATCAAGGCCATCTCTACGTCTGGGCTTTCTGCGGGCTCTGTGTGTATCGGCCATGTGAAGGAGTAGCCGGCGTACCATCCCTTGAGGTCTTGAATCGTCTTGTTGACCGCTTCACGCATATTCTTGGTTTGATCATAATAGGCTTTCAGGGTAGCTCTCATCTTTTCATATGTTGGCTTAAAGTCCCTCCAGCCGCCTCCTGTGAAGAAGAGTCTCTTGAGAGTGGCTTTCGGTGCCGCAGTGACCTCGCTGTCCCAGTAAAGGGTATCGTTAGCCCACAGGTACTTCATTCCGGTTTTCGCTACGAATTCATCAAAGGTAAGTGTCTTGACCTCGCCTCCCTCCTCGATGACGAACTTGCCTAACGGCACGAGTTCATTTGTCCGTATGAACGTCATCATGTCTACGCCGCCGAAGACGTCTGCTATACCGCTCAGGCGCCTCTTGAATGCTCTGGGTATCCAGTAGTTATGACCCGGTATAAACGCGGGGACATACTCGCCTGTAAACTCGTCTATCCACTCCCCGGTCTCGCCCGATGCGGTCCACTCTTTCCCAGCCGCCATAATTGTGTCGGTTTTTCCTAACTGGTCCACGAGGTCCGTGTAAGCGTAGAGTATGCGTACGTTCATAGGCCAGGCCCAGCCCCAGTCCTTGTATATATTGAAGGAGGATGAGAACAAGCCGTCTATTTCTCCCGGCTTCCTGAGTTTCCTGTCTCTGCGCATGGACGTGAAGACGTCCCGTACTGGGTCGTACATGCCGTGATAGATGAGCATTCCAAAGTTGATTTCCTTGTTGATGATTCTCGGATTAACTTCGGATTCAATGTCCCTAATTGGCTCAGCCGCTCCTTTGCCACCCGAGTAGTCCCAGCTCTTGTCGGGTCTCAGGGGCCGCTCATAAAGTAGTACGATTTTATCGCCCCTCTTTATCTTAACCTTCTCGGACTTTAACCCGAAAACTTCGCTTGGAAGCTTGATCGCACCGTACTCCCTTAGATATTTGTAGAGCTTTGTAGCTATCCAGTAATCGGGCCTAGCCATGCCTCGCGGTCTAACGGCAGCGTAGGTCCACTGTATAACTCTATTACCGTTGGTTCTAGTACCCTCGACTTCAGCGAACGACGCTGCTGGGAGTAGGACATCTGCAAACCAGGCTGTCTCGGTCTCGAATATGTCGCTTACAACAAGCAAGTCGAGGCTTGCTAGAGCGGCCCAGATCACCTTGGCATTCGGGTTAGTGACCGCCGGGTTCTCCCCGAATATAAAAGCTACCTTTATCTCGCCGTTAAGCACCCTCCTTGGAAAAGTTATTTCAGTGGAGCCTGTGCCGAATGGGAAGTCGCATACCACGGTGCCATTTACTGGGTCGTCTTCTGGAACGGTGCCACAGAAGAAGCCCCACATCAATTCGAATCTTCTCCACCCGTAGAAGGTAAATACCTGGAGGATTTTTAAAAGGTCAGCTTTTCCTTTGTCAGGGGTTGTGGTTGTGAATATCTTTTTGCCCCATTCGGGAACCTGCCAGTTCCAAGCATCGGGCATCCCCTGAAGCTTCCAGTCTTGATACAGGCGTACTACGCCGGCGGAGGCGGGTGAGGCATGGTATCCTGGCAGTGCGCCAAGTCCTGCCCCTTGCACATCCGTTATTCCCTGAACATTGCTATGTCCCCTGAACGGGTGTGTTCCACCACCCACGAATCCTACGTTACCCAGGAGTAGCTGCATAATCGCCGCTGACCTTATAATGTTCACGGTCGCGTTTGTGTGCTGGGTCATTCCCATAGCCCACTGCACAATGCCATGCTTCTTGTGGTTTGTAACGACGCCAGAGTTTTCCACGTATATCTGGGCAACAGTGCGTAGTAGGTCAACGGGTACTCCGGTTATTCTTGAAACATTCTCAGCAGTGTACTCTTTAAGCAGCTCCTTGAAATCTGCGAGGTCATCATCTGTTATGTTCCAGCGAGCCCTTAACGCCTTGAATGTATCCAATGTATCGATTGGTGGATTGCGTTCGTAAAAGGCATAGTAGAGAATGTAGAGGAATACGGCCGTATCGGTGCCGCTCCTGAAGGGAACCCAAATGTCTGAAGCCATCGCTGTCCTGCTGTACCTGGGGTCAAAGGTTATGAAAATAGTTCCACGCTTCTTCTTGCCCTCCAGGAAGTGCAGGAAGGATAGAGGATGAGCCTCCGCTGGACTTGAGAAGAAGAGGACAACATCTGCCCATGTTACATCCTCGATAGTGGCTGTCTCCGCTCCCCACCCATAGGTCAATGCTAGGGAGCTCACTGTCGAGCTATGGCATTTCCTGTACTGGGAGTCTATGTTAGTGGTTCCGATAAACTGGGCAAGCTTAGCTGTTAGATATCCACCCTCGTTCACCATGATTGATGAACCGATGAGTTGTATGGGTAGCTTGGATCCCACGTAGTAGTAGCCATCTTGCTGCTTAGGAGCGCCTGTAGATTTTCTCCAGCCCTCTAAAATTTGGGCCGTCTTGGTAGCTATGTATCTGAATGCTTCATCCCAGCTGACCACTCTCCACTGGGGCGGGTACTTCTTAACAAGAGCCACAAGCTCGTCCCAAGACTTTGCGTTGAGTATCTCCTCGGGTGGAGGCTTGGGTCCAGTCCTAATCATGGGGTACTTTACACGGAGGTCGTTATCCACAAGCTCGAAGGCAGCTTTACCCTTGGGGCACAAGGCCCCCGAGTTGATATATGAGTCGGCTGACCCCTCTGTCCAGACGATGTCATCCCCGATAGTGTAGAAATCTATTGAACATCCCATCGAGCAGTAGGGGCATATAACAGGTGTTATCCGTGCCTTGGTTAAAGCAGTTTTACCTCCAATTTCTCCTAGACTCCACTCTTTCTTCCAAGGTTTCAAAGGTACGGGTTGGGCTTCCACGGGTATGGCTAGGGCTGACGCGGCAATAGCGGCGAGCTTTAAAAAGCTTCTTCTATCCAAACCCTCACTCATTAGAACACCCTCTTCAATTCACCTTTTTCACGTTTTCCGTAGAGTCTCTTTGCTTGGAAGCAGGTGAAATCTTCCTCCTCCCAGTATAGCGCTGCAAATCCATGCATGTACTCTGGGATAAGGCTGCTCTCCTCCACTATTTTCTTTTTAATGGCGGCAAGTTGAGAGTCTAAGTTGTTTTGAGGCTTCATAACAATATAATTACTTAATAACTATTTTTTAAGAGTTTATGTTTAAATGATAATTTGTAATTATTAATATAGAGAGTTTTTCCGATATTCAGGCTGAAAAATATCGCTAAATAGAGATTTTTTTAACTCTATACCAGTAAGCGATGAGTTTCTCCTGAAGTTTAAAAACTTAAAAATAAAAAGAAATTTGTTGTTGAACGTGCTTTGTAGCGTGCCGGGTATCTTTTTATTGTTCTGCCTTTCATAAAACATGTGTCTAAAAGTGATATACTTAGCGTAAAGATACTAGTTCTTGTAGACGACTATGCAGGCTTTACCAACTTACTCGCAGAGCATGGGCTAAGCATCATGGCTAGTATCGAATACCGAGACGGGACTATGTATAAGATACTATTTGACACTGGGCAGTCCGGGGAGGTCCTTTTAAAGAACATGCAGAAACTTTCTCTAAATCCCAGTGAATTCGATGCTATCGTTCTATCACATAGACACTATGATCATACGGGAGGCTTGATAAGGCTGCTGGAGTCAACTGGATCAAAACCGGTTATAGCTCACCCAGATATTGAAAAACCCAACTACGCTGATAGAGGAGGCTTCAAGAAGTTCAACCTGGGCTTCACTAGACAAGACATTGAGGCACTCAGGATGAGAGGTGAGCTCGTACTTTCACGAAAACCTCTCGAACTCGCACCCAACGTATGGTTTCTAGGGGAGATACCGCGAGTGTACGATAATAGTTATGCGGTCAAGGGCTTTCTTACTCTGGAAGGGGGAGAAATTGTTCCCGATCAGATGCTAGACGATACGGGAGTAGCGATAAAGCTAGGTAATAAAGCGGTTGTTTTGGCCGGCTGCAGTCACTCCGGCATTTCCAACATCGCGGCGCAGGCTAAAAGGTTGACGGGTGTCGAAGAATTGAGTATTATAGGAGGATTGCATACCGCCAGCGCGACTGACAGCGAGGTCGAAAGAATAGCCTCGGAGCTAAAAGCCCTTGGCGTGAGCGAGTTACATGCTGGGCATTGCACCGGGTTTAACGGTATCCGTGTATTTCATCGCATCTACGGTGAAAAATTAAGGATTATTCATAGCGGTTATAGAGCGATATTTGTCTAGATTCTTTAAAAGGGTATTATGAGTGGCAAGACAGACGCGTAAAGCAGTGCTGGGAGGCCATCACCCACCCTTATTCTCTTGAGACCTATAAGATTCACACCTATTCCTATCATTAGCACCCCACCAGTAGCCGTAATCTCGTTTACGACTATCTCAGGTAATGCTTGGCCGGCGATGCTTCCGAGTAGTGCGAGGGAACCCTGCATAAGTAATAGCGGCACTGCGCTGAATAATACCCCAACGCCCAGTGATGCAGCTAGAGCTATGCTAACGACTCCATCCATTATTGACTTAGCAAGTATAATAGAGGGGTCCCCCATCCCATCGCGTATAGAACCTATTATAGTCATTGGGCCCACGCAGAAAGTTAGGAATGCTGTCATCAAACCATCAATAAACTTACTGTCGCCACTAGTGAACCTCCCACCTAACATCTCGAGCCTATTCTGCAACCTCAGGAAAGTTCCAGTTGCTTCCCCGAGGATTAAGGAGAAGAGAAGGGCAAGAGTTCTCTGGCTCTTTAATGCCATGCTTATACCAAGATATAAGGTGAAAAGACCTATGACTTCGGGTAGAGAGTTCACGATTCTCTCCGGGACTTTTTTCTTGAAAGTTATTCCCGTCAACGCGCCCAAAACTACTGCTAGGGCATTGACGAAAGTTCCAAACACTAGGAGGCATTAACTTGCATTTTTATATTTTTCACTCCTTGATATTTGTAAAAGTTTCAAAGAATTTTACAGGAAAACTGATCCATGAAAGTGAAAACAAAATCCCAGAATTTCTAAGTTAAACTCTGGAGCGTTTAAATCAGATATCTTCCTATTTGGAATTTATCATGCTTAAACATCAAGAGGTAGACTAATATTGATACCTGTAGGGTAATCTTAGCAGTTGACGGTGAAAGGTGAAGGTGGAGGACGACTCATCGAGTAAATATCTTGTTTCCAAGCTTCTAGGCTTACATACACCCTTCTACCGCCTCCGCACCCTAAACAAGCTATTTAGCTTGGATAGTTCCCTTATCTACGTAAAATATGAGGGAATCAATCCAACTGGAACCCATAAAGATAGAGCGGCTCGAGCACACGTTGCACGTGCAATACAGCTAGGAAGGGACACTATAACCGTCGGTACCTGCGGGAATTATGGCGCTGCGATATCCTACTTTGCTCGTCTCGCAGGGGTCCGTGCGGTTATATTTGTACCCAGATCCTATGAGAATAGCAGGGTTGACGAAATAAAGAGGAATGGGGCTCGTGTCGTTTTTGTTGATGGAACTTACGAGGAAGCTGTAATGCTTAGCTCTCGCGCTGCGAAGGCCAATGAATGGTATGATGCTAATCCTGGTAATTCCACCGATCAGGTGAGTTTTGAGGCCTATAGTTCCATAGCTTGGGAGATTATAAGAGACTTGGGTGATGCTCCTTTTGCCGTGGGAGTTCCTGTAGGCAACGGTACTACACTTGTAGGCATATATGAAGGTTTTAGGAGAGCTTACCGAGAAGGTTTAGCTACACGTGTACCTAGGCTCATCGCCGGGACAACGTCGCTAGGGAACCAGATAGCTGTTTCGTGGAGCAAGGGGTCTACAACGCCCATTCCGCTCTCCCCCTCCTACGTGAGAGAGACCCCTATAAACGAGCCCTTGGTCTCCTATGTCTCATTCAACGCAGAGGAGGCTCTCCGAGCAATATATGATACAAATGGAAGAGTTTACGCTTTCAGTGATGAGGAAATGCTTGAGATGTCTCTCATGCTTAAGGCTGTGGAGAGGATTCCTGTGTTACCGGCCTCTGTTGCCTCTCTCCTAGCCCTAAAAAGCTTTATCAAAGAGGAAGAGGTGGACGGTCCCCTAGTTGCGGTGATCACGGGGAGATGGCGGAAGATAAAGCAATAATTCTGTCGGAAGGACTCTACGCGTCTACAGACGGCAAAACTGCTCACGGTCTTGTAAGGAAAAGCCTTAGATTTAAGATTGTGGGCGTTATTGATAGTACTTTAGCTGGAAGGGATGCAGGAGAGGTTCTTGACGGAAAACCCCGTGGAATCAAGATATATGCAAGTCTAGAGGATGCGTTAGGCGAACACCCCGATGCAAAATACCTCATTATAGGTGTTGCAACTCCCGGAGGTAAACTTCCAACGTTGTATCGAGAGATCATTAAAAAAGCTATTCAGAGGCGTCTAAGCATAGTCAACGGTCTTCACGAGTTTCTCAGCGACGACCAAGAAATAAGTTCGCTGGCGAAGATATACGGTGTGGAACTCATTGATGTAAGGAAGATATTCTACAACACAAGAATTTTCTACACAGGTAAAATAAGGGAGGTCAAAGCACTGAAAATAGTCGTCATCGGCACCGACTCAGCGATAGGCAAGCGAACCGTTGCACACCTAATTGCAGACGAGTTAAACAGAAGGGGGGTCAAGGCTGTCTTCATTGGAACAGGACAGACAGCCTGGATGCAGGGTGCTCGCTACGTGTTTGTTCTAGACTCATTGATCAACGACTTCATTCCGGGGGTACTCGAGGACGTTGTATGGCGTGCATACATCGAGGAGAATCCCAAAGCAATCGTGGTGCCTGGACAAGGAGCCCTCCTTCATCCCGTCTTTCCCGGTAGCTATGAGATACTAAACCTTCTAAAACCGGAGGTCATAATCCTGCAGCACGCACCTGGTCGAAAGACCCTGGACGGCTATCCCGAGTATCCTATGCCTCCACTTGAAAAATACTTTAAGCTTGTGGAGCTCATCACTGATAGGAAGATATTCGCTTTAACCATTAACACGGAAAACCTCTCGATCGATGAGGCACGCAGAATAGCCTCCGAGCTAGAGGAGAAGTATAAGATCCCTGTTGTGATACCCTTGGTTGACGGGGTGGGAAGAATCGTTGACCTTATAATGAAACATTATCCACAGTTGGGTGAAACGTGACGGTAGACTTGAAGTGTTTTGACAAAATAGTTGTAGGTCCCGTGAAGGTGAAGAAAAGATCCTCAAGTATAAGATACGAGCTGCATTTCAACGGCGTCAGAAAGGAGTATACACTGATTCAATCTTATCCTGAGGAAGTAAATATAAGGGGATTCGAGGAACTCGCCGTCCTTGCCGGGATTGTTCCAGCTATCAATTATGGACTCTTCACACCCCTCATAGAGATAAAGGCTCCACTTCATGAGTTAGACTACAAATACTTCCTTGACATGATGGACATTACCGCCCGGGATATATTTGTCAATAGGATAATAAACAAGACAGGGCTAATAAAAGAGGAATACTTACCCAAAGGAGACGTGTCACCAGAAGATGCCAAGCCTATTGCGGATGTTGACGTAAGGGAAACATTTACGGGTACACGACTCGACTCCAGGCCAGAGGAGTACAAGTGCACTGTAATGTCCTCAGGCGGAAAGGAAAGTCTCCTGGTTTATGGCCTCCTACGGGAGGTTGGATGTGAACCATACCCTTATTTTGTAAACGAATCTGGCCGGCACTGGTTTACGGCACTCACAGCCTACAAGGGGCTCTCCTCTATGGATCCCAGGACAAGAAAAGTATGGACTAACGTGGACAGGCTCTTTGCGTTTATCGAGAAGAATATGAGGATTGTTGTACCCTATTATTGGAAGAAAAATAAAGAGATATATCCTGTTCGTTTGTTCTGGTATGCACACTTCATTTTCTCTGTACTACCACTTGCTGTAAAGAACAATGTGGGGAACGTCACTATGGGGAACGAGTTCGACGACCCTACTGGGCTAACCTATGAGTTTAACGGGATACGACACTACTACGCTACATACGATCAATCACTCGATTTCGACGATTATATGACCAGCTTCATGGCTAAGAGAGGCATCGGGATTAAGCAATGGTCCCCCCTGCGCCCCATAACACCTATAATCGTCCTCAGGATCCTCTTCAACAGATACCCAGAGCTAGGAGTCCTCCAGACAAGCTGTCACTCAACGAGAATAGAAGGGGGAGTAGTCAAACCTTGTGGAACCTGTTTCAAATGCAACGGGGTGCTACTCATGATGCTTGCTGAAGGACTCGACCCTACGATTATTAGATATGAGAGAAAACATATAGAGACTCTACCGGAAAGATTGGAGAAAGGACTTATAAGGCTTGAAGAGTCCCTTGTAAAGCATTCCAAATACTTGATAACGCAGAGGGGCTTGTGGAGCTTCCCTGAGGCGGAACCCGTATGGCACGTAGAAATGATACATTTTGACAACATTAACGCCCGAACAGATTTTATACCTATAAGAGAGCTCCGTGAAAAGGTTCTCGACATATACGAGAAGTACACGAAGGGCTACGTGTACCTGGTAAATGGTAAATGGCTACCGGGGTCTCGCCCAGAATAAATTCTCGCAGATTGTGGAGAACCTTATTATCCAGAATCTACAGGTTTACATAAAATCCTTCTCGGGTCCAGGTGAGAAGGACTTTTATATTCTTTAAGTTTAGACGTGAAACGGTTTCAACCCATTTATCTGATAAAGCAATTATTGCAACTGCGCCAACAAGCTGAGCCCTAGCCTGTTCTACAAGAGATGACAGGGCATTCAGAGATTGAAAGTCGTTAACGATGCTCTTGACGACAAGAACCTTACTATCCTTTGGGATACTATCCTTTGGGATGTGAAGGTAAACGATTTCTCCTCTCTCTCCTGACACATACGACGCCGTCAAAAGTTTCCCCCAATTACCATAAGCTCTTTCAGAAGCCACAGCGACATCCGCAAGTAGCCAATCAGCAGCCATTACAGCCAGGCCGGCATTCCTCTCAGGATAAGTCAAAACCGTGTCAACCTCAAGGTTCGAGTAGAATTTCCAAATAACGTAACCAACCAGGTTGAGAATACGCGGATTGAAGAGTATTCTCCACTCCTCTACAACCTCATTCTGCCTTAGAAGAGCTTCTCTCAGGGCTTTCTCAACCAGTCTTTTTTCGCGAATCGCATCAAGTATCTTTTTCGCAGTATGTCTCTCTGGAAATTGAGAATAGCTGGTGTATCTCCACAGGACCTGAGACGGTATACCTAGAAACTCTTCCAGTTCTTTGAAAGTGTATACCTCTTTTAGACCGTTAAGAAGTCTTGCAACCACGTACGAGCTTTCTTCACTCTCACTAGACATACAAGGCCTCTATCTTGGTGATGTTATATAGTCATTTAAGTAATTATTGCGTTTTTGCATCAGGCTTCTCTTCCACATCAAGGAGACGTTCGAGCTCTTTCCGAGTTTCCTCCTGGAGTCTCTTTATCTCCTCCACTTTACTCCTTACCTTGTCGAGCCACTCCTTACTAGACTCGATACCCTTGTGAACGAAGAAAGCTATTCCTTCGTTCCTGCTCTTAAATATCCCTGCCTCGACTAGAAGGTCTATCACGTTAAGGTCACTCTGCGGGAGTCTTACAGAAGAAATTATCGTGGTGGGTGTCCGAGACCATAAGCCTGAAAAAGCCTCGCGGATAATGCGGTCCACCTCCCTAAGTGCCTCATCAATCACCTTGAAATCACCCCGCAAAACATTCAACTTGGCTGGTTCGGTAAAGGATAATGAAGCCATCGCTAAGCCTCCTTGTTTCCTCCTCTCGCGTAAGACATCTCTGAGTCTTTCAACCAGATCATCGGCCCTGTCTTCCAAGTCTTCAATCCTAGTTTCAACTTCATCTAAGACGTCGTCAATATAATCCTTAAGCTCCTCAAGGAGCACATCATCCTGTATGTTGTTCTTTAGGGACTCTACGTTAGTGAGAAATCCTTTGAATCCTCTTTTAGCCTCTAGCTTAATTCTTTTCAACTCAAGTCGGAGTTTTCTAGTCTCCGATAAAAGGCCTGCAATTTCTGATGTTTTTCCAATCTTTAAACCTTCCTCCTCGAAGGATCTTATTTTAGCTTCAAGGTTTGATAGCTTCTCCATAATCTCGGCTCGATGTCTTTCAATCTCATCGAACATACTCTTAATTGTATCATTATGCATATGTAATGTAACATTACAAAATTATTTAAGTTTTTCCATGACGAAATACTGAGTGGAAAATGAGGGAAGTTAGAAAGTTCTATTTACTCCTACACCCTCGCCCAGCTTACATTATAGGGAGTGGTTTAGTAGGAGAAAGGGTAAACTTCATGGCTGCTAGCTGGGTTACGCCCGTAGCAGAGGAGCCGCCACTTGTAGGGGTAGCTATAGATGTTACAAGCTATACTCACGAGCTCATAATTAAATATGGGGAGTTCACCGTGAACGTTCTGCCTCTGTCCAGAATAAACGATATATATTACTTTGGAAGCCGCAGCGGCCGTAACGAAGACAAGTCGTCAAGACTAGGATACAGGAAGGGATCTAAGGTGAGTGCTCCTGTGCTCTTAGACGCTGTTGGCATTCTTGAGTGCAAAGTTAGCCATAGTATCAAAGCAAACGATGTCACTTTCTTTATTGGAGAGGTCGTTGAGGCCGAAGCCGACGAAGAGGTCTTTGATGAACGGATCGGTTGGAAGACCTTAAAAGCAAAAATACCTCTCCACAACTGGGGAAAACTATTCTATGATATTGGCAGAGCCCACCGTGTAGAATAGGGCTCTAAAGAAGCGATATGACCTCGATCTCTATGGCTGGTACAGACTTTTCCTCGCTCTCCTCCCCAACCTCTTCGCTGTAAAGCCTTATGTCTCCATATTTAGTCTTACCGCCGCTCATCCTGTGGACTGCTTCCGTGACATGGGCTGCCTTCGAGATATTGTGTCCTCGCGCTTTAACAAGGATTTTCCGGCTACCCTTTTTAAGCCGCTCAAGTATATACAAAACGTAGGTGCTAACAGGCTTTTCACCAATATAAACCACATCTGGCTCCGACACGCTTTCTCATTTATAACTTAATAGTTGTTACTATTAAAATTTTTATTTTTTATGCGCTTTTTAGAGGTGAACACTACGTTAGTTGAACAATTAATCCTCCCGGGGCTCTAAGCGTCTTCACAAGCCCTTTTTCCTCAAGTCTTCTTACACGCCTCAAGAGGGTAGTTGAGGGTATTCCTAACGATTCTCGTAGATCCTTGAGGTAAGCTTTTCCTCCGTTTTTCCTTAGGAAGTCGATGATAGCTTCTTCCTCCTCACTTAAAAAGGTACTCTTTTTATTCCTCCCCCTTCTGAGAATAAGGAGTAGTACTACAACTAGGACAAGGATAATGGCGATTGCCGCGAAAACAAGTTGGACAGGTATCCACGTCTTTCCCTGTAAATATGTGCCTGTTTTTTCCTCCGCGACCGGTACCTCCATAGCACTTAGTGAGAGATCTTCTTCCAGTCTATTATACCTGAAAACCGTGAAGTTTCCCTCCCTTAGTACTAAGTCTGGTATGGGCTCCACTCCCAGTATCACGTAGTTAGCGTGTATATACAACTCCAGGCTCTGATTCCAACCCTTGACGTAGAGAGTAAGGGGATCCCCTGAGAGTTGAGAAAAATACGTGATGTTAACAGTATCCCCAGCAGCCACCATGACTGTAAGGGTGTTGCCGGTCAGGTTGTAGAGTGGCACGCCCTCTAGCTTGCTGTAAATAGTAAACGCCTTAACACTACCGTAAAGGCTAACGGTAGAGATAGTGTCTATTTGTGAAGTAAGAAGAATAGTACCCTGTAGGGTGTTACCGGGAGCTATTATAAGCTTCTCGTAGCCGGTAACCGGTTGAGACAAACCTAGGTAACTGTACAAAATAAGAAGTAAGCAAGCAGGAAGAAGCAGCTTCCTATTCATATGCATCCAATATATGGTTAATGATATATATATTAGTCGCCAATACCCAACAGAAAACTCCTCGAATAGCTATGATTCTAATTTTATCTCAAGACAGGAAAAAGTGTAACACAAATTAATGATCAACAATTCCTTCACGCTGCTTTAAACCATAACTTAAAAGGCCTTAATAGGTAAGCCAGGCTTTTTAAGCTAGCTGAAGCTAAATCAGTGTATGGGAAAATAACTCGAGGAAAAATACTTATTATTTTGAAATTTATAACAAGAAGTCTCCTATCTTCCTATCAGTTTCTTCAGGAAACGGTAGATGTTATCTATATAGAGGACTGTTTTCAGGTATAAGTCGTGGAGCCAGGAGCTTATCTTGTCCCAAAGACTTCCCTGTCCTTGAGGAGGGGTCTGGGGTGTTGGTTGTATCGAGGTTTGAGGTTTTTCCTCTACTGGCTTTGGTGGGCTAGCCGTAATTTTTGCTCCTTTGGCTAGGTCGAGGGTTAGGCTTGCGAGCTCAGAAGCAAGCTTTAAGTACGCTAGCTTGTCCGCGTCGGTGGTGGCATACCTGCTCTGGTTGTAGAAATATATTCCGGAAATTAGGTCAGCTGTTGAGGAGAGTATAGTTTGTGCCCTTGTTGATGACACTTCGAGGTAGACAGGTGAACCAACAGCTCTGCCTTGGAAGTCTAACATCGAGGACTCCGCGAGGGCTATGCTCCTTGCAGCCGCTATGGAGGCGAGCACATAGTATCCTGATCCGTATAATGATACAGAGGCGGAGTAGTAGGTACTGGAAAGGTCGAGACTTGTGGAGGAGTATCCTGTCTGGGAAAGGACTGAGTAAACGTATGGCCAGGTAGATCTCGCTATTGAGAGGTATGTGCTAGCCGACTGCCTCGCGTCAAGGGTGGCGCCCACCGGCAACCCGTTTATCCAGTGTTTTGCCTCATCGACAAGTGCGGTGGCGTAGGCCAGGTTCTGGAGAGCTGTTTGGGGATCTTGGCTCCAAAGTTTAGCAGAATCGTTGAAGAGTCTCGATGCTCTAATGGCAAGATCCCCTGCTATTACGAGGTAGTTTAGCTCTTGGAAGTTTCTTGGGTAGGTGTTCTGTATTGTCAAGATTAGCTTAGAGATATTTTCACGGGTTGAGCTTACCTGTGTATCAATATTCTTGTTTAACGAGTAGTCTACGAGGAGCTTTATCCACCTAGATATAGCTATGCTGGATGTCAGAAGGGGTATTGTTCCGATGTCATGAGGATTTTGTCGGGCTGTCTGAATGTAGGGTTGAGCATATGTATTTAGATAGTTCACGAGGGCGCTTTTGGTGAAGGATGTTAGAGTCGACTGATTAACATATGCCTTAGCGTTGTATAGTTCGAGAGAAGCTGTCTGTTCGAGGGCTTGCCATATCATGTCTATTTTGGATCTTGCAGAGCTGCTTACATAGGGTATCGTAATGCTATTGGGAGTTATATTATAGTTGAAGAAGTAGTGCAGCGCATCCTCTATCGTTGATACCTCAACGACTCGAAGGTTCCAGTTTTTCAGTGCATACTCAGTCAAGTTAATCCTAACAGGCTGGGTAGAGTACACCTGGAAGGGCCCAACTTTGTGCACTACAACCTTGTATGTGGTAACAACGCTCTCTCCAGGCGGAACCAGGAATACCTTCACACCACTGGAGGCCATGGCTTGAGCTTTCTCATAAACACCTCCCACAGGCCCCACAGTACCATCAGGAGATATCATACCGGTAACAGCGATACTCCTATTGATGGGTTTGCCCGTAAGAGCCGAGTATACTACGACGGCCATTGCTACTCCTGCGCTCGGGCCTCCAACAATAACTGCATCGCTTTGAACCTTGAAGTAGAAGTTATATTTGTTGAAGTCGACGCCTAGCACATTACTAATGACGCGTGTAGCTGCCGTGGCTGCTCCCTGGAAATCCTCTTGTGTAAGAGAGTAGGTAGAGACGTATACGTCGCCCCAACCCTCGGTTATAAACACACTGATGTTGGTAGCGGATCCAGCATAGCCCGTCTCGGTCTGAGTCACGGCGGGAGCAAGTATCCAGGCAGAGCCTATGATTTTTAACTGGTTGTATGGACTGGCGGATGAGATAAGTCCCGATCCGATAATTAGTATTAAGAGAAGGGGTACCAGAATTCTTCTCATAGGGCAAGAATCCTAAAAGCCATCTAAAAAGGTTATCTATCCTTTCACTCTTTAACGCTATTATCTATTCTTGTAAGCGATAAATACCCTTTACGGAGTCAAAGATACCAATGGTCTTTATTAATGCTGTCACGAGCTAGCTTCAGGAGTCTCTCGCGGCAAAAAATAAGACTCTGTAATGGAATAAGGGTATCGAGGGATGAAGAAGGGACAAAGCGCTGCCGAAAGCTGACGAGACCGCTACAAGCTGACCTCAGATTGATCAACCATTTCCCACCAAGGTTTAAATATTAAGACAACTTGAAGACAATAATGTCCCAGACAAGTCTGGGTCTCGAGGAGAGAACGGAGGCTGCCCTGTCATACCTTCTCTTTTTCTTTTCAGGTCTGATAATTTTCCTCTTAGAGGAGAAAAGCTTATACGTAAGGTTTCACGCAGCACAGTCTACAGTAACCTTCATCTCGTTGATAGTACTCTCCAGGATAGTCTTGTTTATCCGTGGCGGCTTTGTTTTATCATGCTTCATAGAACTTCTCTTATTAATTCTCTGGATTATAGGGATCATTAAGGCCTATCAGGGTGAATGGTACAAATTCCCGCTATTTGGAGATATAGCAGCATCCATTCTCAATCTGCGGATATAGCCTGGCACCCCAGGACAATAAACTTAGCACACAATTAGCTTTTCTAGCCGAGTCTATAGAATCCAGTCACAAGAAAGAGAAGAAAAATTTAAGGAAAAAATATTTTAGTTTAAGGTTTATGTCTAGGCTTAGCACGACAAGCGAACCTTGCCTGTATAATTAATTCCCTCAGCTCACTTGAAGCCGCTGAAGCCTTAGATGCGTCCTTGCTGCTTAAAGCGTTGCTTAATTGATTCGCGGTAGCGGTAAGCTTCTCAGCTAGAGTGGCGTTGCACGGCCTGATGACAAGTGCAAGCTGCTTCGCCATTTGTACTAAACCCTCCTCCCTTGCATAATGCCACATGAAAATTTCGCGCTCGTGATACTGGTACGTTAAGGATCTCATTAATCCTAATGCCTCTCCATATCTGCCGTTAGCAATCAGTGACTTTAATCTTTGAATACTATCACTAGCCCATTTTTGAAATTCAGACGCTGCTTGAGGGCTTATCCCTTTAAGCCTATTATATGTGTTGTTAAAAATTCTCTCTAACCGTGTGGCGTCTTCGGAAATGTTCTTCAACCTAAGCTGGTGTGCTAGGGTAAAGACAGATCTCTCAGCCTCCTTTACCTCACTCCAAGCTTGCTTGACGAGCTGAAGAGCTGCAGAAGTATCGTTCAACTTAAGCTTCTCTTCTGCTTGGTTTAGGAGGTTTTTCGCATCCGATAAAAGCTGGGTTAGATTGTGAGTATCAACTCCTTTTTGCTGGAAACGTGAGGCTACATTCTCCATAGCATTTATCTGGTTTCTCAGCGCCCTGATTTCCGCCTCTATACTCTTATTTACAAGGTGTTTACGTTCTGCGAAAACTTCAGGCACTATTTTCCTGGCAATGTCGATGAGTTCAACCCTTACCTCTCGCAATACCTTCATACTCTCGTTATAGTTTCCAGAGCTTGCGAGGCTTGAAGCATTGTTGATCAGGGCTTTAACTTCATCCAACTGCTTGAGCAGCTCCTCCTGCTTTGTTGTATTGGTCACCTTATTTTTAACGAATGATTGAAGCCTGTCGACTTCCTTGCTAAGTATCTCTATGAGCTTATTGATTTTGTCAGACTGTACGGGTTGCGCGGTGGTGGCAGCTAAGGGGTATAGCAGTATCAGCGTTATTATGGCTATTACACTCGTAGTCTTTAGCGTATCCAGGTCTTTTACTCTCAAGCCTGGTCACCAGTCGATATGTCGCATCGAAGGTTTTATGGATTAAAACGGTTTTCAATGAAATCAACGTTATTTATAAAAACAAACAAATATAGCACTTAAGGCCGGAATAAGGGGCAAGGATATATACATGTTATTCGAGCTCTTGCTGACCCGAAGGAGCATCCGGAACTTTCAGGAGAAGGATGTTCCGGAAGAACTAATTGTGAAGGCTATAGATATTGCTAGGCATGCGCCAAGTGCTAGAAACACACAGCCCTGGAGGGTTTTAATAATACGAAGCCGAGACCTTCTGGACAAGCTCTCAAGGGTTGCTCCAGGAGCCAGACCTTTATCAAGAGCACCGCTAGGAATAGGCGTCGTCGTAATGCCTGAGGAATCTCCTTTAACGTTCATGATAGACGGGTCGATCTTCACCACATACCTATGGCTTGCTCTTACTTCTCTAGGGCTAGGAGCGGTGTGGATAAACACCTTAAGATGGCCCCAGTATGCTGAAATCCTGGGTATACCCGAGGATGAAGTGCTTCTCGCCATCCTGGCAGCAGGTTTTCCAGCTGAGTCCCCCGCCCCCAGACCACGTAAGAAACTCGAGGATCTCTTAACGTGGTTGTAACCCTCTTTTAGATTCTCAGATTTTTTCAACAAGCTCCTTTATAAAGAGTGACCTGGCTAATACGCTGAGCTTGTCTAAACCCCTGTGAATTACTACTCTCCCACAGTCAACTATTCTTAGGACTTTTTCCTCGAATAGCCTGGTATCAACACTGGCATCGAAGACTAACTCCTCTATTCCTACGAGAAATAGGGGACCGGGCGCTCTTTCAAGGTCTTCTCTTGATAACACGAGCCTCCCAACATGCCTAACAAAGACGGGTTTATGTTTAAGGACTTTTGCAGGTATGATCTCTTTTATTATATCAGTAGTGCTTAACTGTATTCCAGCCAGTTGTGGACCAGCATCAGCCAGGGCGAGTAACACCTTGAAGGCTTGTGAAGCTAGTGCTCCTACGCTGACGCCCATTTTTTTCGCAAGCGTTGACATTTCATCGTATGCCGCAGCATCCACACCTCTAATCATAACGTTTTTTAGTCTCATTGTTTCACCCATGGCTTCTTACCTCTATTGATTGAAGCTTCGCCTTGAGAATCCCAATCCTGTTAGCTAGATCAGCAGTTGATGTTTTCTCACTTGTCCATGATCTCCGGCGAAACATAACAATATAGACACCAGCAGCTATAACGCTAAGTGCGAGGGGCCAGTAAGCGTGGATCTTTCTAGCAGGAGTTTCAAGAGAGACACCCGAGATTTGCGGTTCGCTTCTTTTTATCTTTACTATGGGGAGTGATACATAAACTACATCTCCCATAAGTTCAGTATTCACCTCAAGGCCAGGTGTCCTAGACAGAGTCTTCTGGGCAAATATAGTTGAATTATACTGTTTGAAACTCTCAGGGTACGCTGGACTGTCTAAAAGTTGTGTCACCTTTAAAAGACTAGAATCTATAAGCTCTGCCGCCTGCCTTAACCCCTTTGCCAGCTCCCGAAGTCTACCTGAGGCTTCTCTTAGCGTGCTAGCCATAAGTGTCAACTTCAATGAGGCTAGCCTCATGTTTTCCACAGCCTGTGTGAGCTGGGCTTCAATCGAAGAATATTGTTCTATCATCGACTTCACTTTTACCAGCTCTGATTGGAATAAGGTAAGATTCTTTTCAGCCTGGTCTAATAATAAATGTATATCTTTTGTTGTAAGATTGGTGCCGGTTAGGTTCAAGTACGTTATAATCTCCACTAACTTCAAGTCTATGTTCGATACGTTTGAACGGATCTTCTCAAGATTCACCCTAGCTTTATCCACGGCTGCAGATGCATTTTCGAGTCCAAGTTTAAGAGAGAGTTTTGCTTTGCTTAACTGTTCCATGCCATTTGAAATTTGAGCTGCTGCATTACTCATGGCTTTACTGGCTTCATCTACTTGGACAGCAGCCTTATCAAGCATGTTTGCCTCTTCCTCGAAACCTGTGCTTAAATTGTACAACAAGTCTCTAAGTCTCGTCACATTTTCCTTGAAACTTGTCACATTTCCCAGGTTTTCCTGGAGTAGCTTCAGAGTGAAGGATCTGTATCTTTCGATAAGTGAGGATTGCAGCCTTGGATCTAAGCTAATTGTCACCGTAGGGGCAGGTAGTAAGACTTCTCCCCAGGGATTTTCACCTCTAATTTCAAACACTACACTAAGCCTATAACTTTCATTCATAAACGAAGTCCATTGGAAGGCTACCTCAGTTCCGCTCTCGCGCAGGCTCTGAGGACTATCACTGTACTTAACGGGGTAAAGGTATAACGGATCCACGCTCCACGATATTGAGATGGGTAGTTGTTGTTTTTTTACAAGATCGTCGATCGCCTCCACGACTATAGTGTAGTTTATTAAATGAGACCTTAGAGCCGTAGCGTAACAGTATCCCTTGCTACAATCAGGTTGAAGCGTTTTCCCATCGGCTTCGAGTATAACCTTTACGTGGAAGAGATTCTTGCCACTGATACTGTATTTTAAAGAGTCGCCAGGTTGAACCTCTATTTTATTCCACACAAGCCCTATTAGAGAGCCAGCCTGCACGATCTGTGATGGCTGAACCGTGGCAGATACAGCTTGATCACCAGAAAAAGCGATATAGTCTGCTAGGCTCCCGTTAAAGCCCGAGTCGAATACCAAGCTAACGGTGACTGTTGTATTCTCACTACATCCTGGGAGTACATCCAACTCGCGTATTATAGTCTTCCTTACGTTGACTGGACTAGCGTAGCCTGAATACACCACGGATGTTATTGAGAGTAAAATTAACAGTAAAGTCAACACACCACGAAGCATCATGAATGATCTGAAACACTTCTTGTATAACACATATATAAATTTATCCTTTTAAATTAGCAAAATTTACGACTTTTAACGAAACATTTATTCCTATAGAGCCTTCTCCAGCTTATTTATACGATGTTCGAGCGAGTTAACCTCAGCCTCTATAAGTGTAGGGTCGATGCGGTCCTCTTTTAAAGCTCTCTCGAGGGCTTCTAGTTTTAATTTCAGCATCTCTAACTGGATCTTCTTGATGTCACCCGAACTCCCTGAGGATTTAATCTCTTTTACTATCTCAGTTAAGGTACGCTTGGGGGGCTCCTCGTATATAGCGCCTGCCCTTATATAGTAGGTTCGTGTGGACAGCTCAGCTATTTCAGGGTTGTGTGTTACGATGATTATTGTCTGACCAAAAGCATCATTAAGCCACTTCACAAGGGATAACACTCTGGCGGCTGTGTCAACGTCAAGGCTACCGGTTGGTTCGTCCATGAGTATTATGTCTGGGTTCGGTGCTAATGCCCGGGCTATTGCTACGCGTTGCTGTTGTCCGCCGCTAAGCTGGTTTGGAAATTTGTTTGCGTGGTTTTTCAAACCTACAACCTCCAATGCACGTATGGCTATCTCCTTAGCCTCCTTAACGTTGAATATCCCTGTGAAGAGTAGGGGGAGCATGACGTTCTCTAGAGCGGTGTAGTTTCGAATAAGGTTGAAGGACTGGAAGACAAAGCCTATCTTGCGAGCTCTAACTCTAGTTAGTTCCTCCTCGTTCATGTCGGTTATATCCACGCCCCCCACTATGACGCGTCCGCTGGTTGGCTTGTCCAAACCTCCAGCGATCGAGAGAAGGGTGCTTTTACCGCTCCCGGAGGGCCCCATGATTGTGGCTAATTCTCCTTCTCTTATTTTTAGGGTAATCCCTTTAAGAACCTCTATCTCCTCTGTAGCTGTCTTGTAGACTTTCCTTATATCTCTCAGCTCTAATGCGTACTCACTCACTCTTCAACACCTCTACAGGTCTAATAGACGTGGCGCGCCATATTGGGTACAAAGATGAAACGACGCTAAGAAGAGTTGCGAGAGTTACTCCTAGAAGGAGAGTTAGAGGCTCAAGGATCAGGGGAGGGTTAAGGAAACCGTATGAAGCTACAATGCCTATACCGACTTGTGCACCAAGAACTCCGAATACAAGCCCTAGAAGGCCCCCCGTCACACCATATATGAGTGCCTCCATTATGAATATCGTTGCCACGCTGCGCCTACTAGCACCTTGTGTTCTCATAATTGCTATCTCTCGTTGATGTTCCCGCACAGTGGAGGTGATGGTGCTCGTGGTTCCGAAAACGGCTACGGCTAGACCGACTAGGGTTGTTGATAATAATAGTCCCTCTATAAGTGACATAACTTTAAAAACTACGCCGATAACTTCTTCCCGCATCATAACGCGGGAGCCAGGGTATATCACGGATATGAGGTTCTTCACGGCTACTGGGTCAACCCCCTCCTCTACTTTTACAACGGCCATGCTCACATAACCCGGTCTCCCAAGGAGGGTTTGGGCTTCGCGCAGAGGGAGGATTATATAGCCGCCGGCTGCACCTATCTCCTCTATCTTCATCGTGACTTCTGCTATTCCTATAATCTCGTACTGTCTAAAGAAGCTTCCATAGGGTGGTTTAACTGTAACCTTATCACCGACTTTTAAGTCTAGTTTTTTTGCAAGTCCGACGTCGGCAATCGCGTAGGGACCAGCGAGTGTATTGAAGACGGAGCCGTTAACAACCTTTGAAACAACATTTTTAATATCCTCGGGCCTCACCCCTAACACGAAGACGGCGTTTCTACCAATATAGCCTGTGACTAGGATTGCAGGCGTTACATCCTTTACGCCTGGAATCCTCTTTATCTCGTTTAAGACATCTTCTGAGACATCGTATAAACCCTGGCCATAGACCACAACTTCTCCAGGTAGAACTTGCTCCACTATGCTTTGAGCTGCTGTGCGGCTCCCTACGCTTAGAATCCTAAGAGAAATGAATGTTGCTACACCGCTTGCTATCGCTAGGATTGTGAGTGTAGCTATTAGTTTCTTGAAGAGTATGTCCCTTTCGACGAATTTTAACGCCACGAACAGTAAGCTCTGTCTAGACACGAAATTGAAAGCTTAAAAGGTATTTATTTAACGTGATTGTCTACTATTCCTATCATAATTAATTATCATGGGTTCTTTATGAGCTTCCGCATTTCATCGAGCATTTCTTGAAGCGTTAGGGATGAGAAGGAGAACCCGTGCTCGCGGAGAGCAAGGGAGAGTTGCACTATCTGGGGCGGCTTAATAGCTGCTTTTTTAAGGACATCTACGGTATAGAGGACTTCCCGCGTGGGACCATCGAGAATTTTCTGCCCGTCAGCTATAAGGACAGTTCGTGGTGCCACTTCAGCTACAAATCGCATGTCATGGGTGATTATGGCGATTGTAAAGCCTTCCCTGTTAAGCTTCTTTACGAGGCTCGCTAGAAGATGCCTTCCCGCGTGGTCTTGCCCCGTTGTGGGCTCATCTAGGACTAACACTTTAGGCTTCATCGAAAGAACAGATGCCACTGTGAGGAGCTTCATCTTTCCATAATCCAGGTCGTATGGGTTATGATCCTCATAACCCTCAAGTCCCACAAGGCTAAGTGCCCAGCGTACTCGATCCTTGACCTCCTCCTCTGAAAGGCCTAGATTTCTAGGGCCGTAAGCCACTTCTTGAAAGACATTGCTCTCAAATATCTGGTGAGATGGGTTCTGGAAAACGTATCCTACCCGCTTGACGATCTCGTGCGAAGGCGTGGTTTTAGTATCAAGCCCCTCAACGAGTACAACTCCTTTGGTGGGCTTCAAAAGACCGTTAAGATTCTTTGCTAATGTCGACTTTCCTCCACCGTTTTGCCCTATAATCGCGATCAATTCACCGGTGTTAATAGTGAGGTTTATGCCCTTAAGAGCCCAGGTGTCTATTCCAGGATACCTGAACCATAGATCTTTTGTCTCAATTATGATGCTCATCAGCTAACACCCAGGAGTTCACTGTATATTTTAACAGCTTCTTCCAATGTAATTGGGTATTCAGCTTCCAAGCCAAGCTCCTTCTTTATCGCATGGGCAAGCTCGGTAACGCTAGGAGGATCAATTCCAATTGACTTCAACTCATCGACTTTCCTTAGTACTTCTCTGACCGGTCCATAAGCAATTACTTCTCCGTTAAAGAGAACGAGTGCTTTATCAGCGAAATACGCGACCTCCTCGATTTCGTGCTCCGCTATGACAATAGTGGAGCCCTCATTAGCTAACTTCTCAATGACGGAAAGAACCTCGAACTTCCCGATGGGATCGAGCTGAGCTGTGGGCTCGTCCATGACTATCACGTCTGGTCGTAGTGCGAGCACTGTAGCTATAGCTAGCCTCTGCATCTGTCCGCCCGAGAGCTCAAACGGCGATCTTTTCTCTAGGCCTTCTAAGCCGACATACCTGATTGCTTCTTCAACTCTCTGTCTGATCTCCTCCTTAGGCTTTCCTAGCATCATGAGGCCAAAGGCGACCTCCTCCCAGACGGTCAGAGCCAGCCCTGAAATCTGATCTTCAGGGTCTTGAAATACAAGCCCTACCTTTGTCGCCAGCTGCGAGACACTTGTGTTTAAAACCTCCTGGCCATCTATGATCACTTTGCCTCCATATCTCCCTCCATAAAAGTGAGGCACGAGGCCATTCAACGACTTGCATAAAGTGGACTTCCCTGACCCGTTTGGGCCGAGAATAGCTAGCACCTCCCCTCTATGAACCTCGAAGTTCACCTTTTTGAGCACAAAGTCCTTGCTCGTCGGGTATGCATAAGTGAGATTTTCAACTATTATTACCTTCTCGTTCCCACGTTGTCCCAATTCAACCACCCCATATCCAGCTTAAGCCAGCTATAGGAGAATATCCTATATTTACGTAAACCCAGGCTAATACTGCTGTGGAGACAAACATAAGTGAAAGGAAGATATAGTCGATTTTCATCAGCCTTGCCTCATAAAGGAGAGTCTTCTTCACCGGTGCACTGAAGCCCCTAGACTCCAGCGTTATAGCTCTTATCTGGACCTTATTTAGAGAGCTTAAAGTTAAGGGTATAACTACAGAAAGATAATTCTTGATCTTTGCAACGAAACCCACATCTGTTCTCAGTCCTCGTGCTACCTGAGCTTGAAGGATGGTTTCCGCTTCCTTTGCGAGGAGGGGGATAAACTGGAAGGTTGCGACAACCATGTAGATTAGCTTGAAGGGTACTTTCATTTTAAACAGTGTGGCAACTAGCTTCGCCTGATTCGTGGTGAGGAAAAAGAGAAGGGCTGAAGATATCGCTACAGCTATCCTTAAGGGCCAAGTTATACCCCATCCTAGTCCCTCTAGGTAAACAGGGTACTTATTGCCGAATACATCTATGTATCCTATAATTGTCTTATTCCATGGAAACCCAAAAGGCAGTGCAAGGATAGGAACCGCGAAGGCTATCCATGGCACTACTATTATTAGAAGTGTCTGCAGGATTGGCTTGGCTACACGCGCATAGAAGGCCATGGCCAGGGTTACAGCTACAAAGATGAGGTTGAGGTATGGGTCATAAAAAATGTAGACTATTACCGTAGCCCATAGAAAGTATAGGAATTTTACGCGTCCATCCAGTCTTTGTACAAATGTGTCGGCTTCTACGGCGGTTTTCTTTAGCAGTGACACTCCAACTGACATTTAGTTCAACCCAAAAGAAGGAAAAAAGAATCTTTTTAACTTATCTCGCCAGAATGAATCGCTTGGGTATACGCTGAGCTATGATCACTGAGATTATGAAGCTTATAGGCTTGTCTATGATCTCTGTAAACATGTTCTGGACATAGTTAGCTAACACAAAGTTGCCTGTTGAGCTTAACACGGCAGTGTACACGGCCGCAGCTAGGGGCTTGTATAGTGGGCCGCCGCCGAAGACAAGAATAGAGATAGCTGTGGTGAACGCGGGGTATAGGATGCCGTAGAGCACTATCATTGCAATCCAGGTCATTGGTTTCTTAAGATCTGTCCAGCCCATCTTCATCATAAAATACGCTATTAGAGCGATGGCGACATTTGCGAAGCCCCATATCCATGAAGGGAGACCCCATACTGTGAGAGCCATGATGATGTTGTAGAGGAAGCCCCCTATGGCCCCCACCCAAAAGCCTCCTATAAGTGTGCCAAGTATTGTAGCCCAGGTGTCACCCCATATGGGCGCCTTTAGAGCCTCGACGATTACTCCTCCAACATAGTTCAAGGCAGCTATAGTGGGTATGAGGACAACGGCTATAATCGCTTTCCCGGTAGGAGAAATCTCTTTGATTTCTGATGACATGTTGATCAGAAAAGAATATTAAAGTTTTTACTTATAAGTTTTATGTTTTAATCTTAATAATCTGTGTCTTCGTGTTCCTTACCACAGTAAAAAAGGTTATTATCTACACAACATTAGGGTCTAAAGGAACATGTATGGAAGTACGCATTAGATTACTAGTCTCTTCGTTCACCTTCATGGTGGGGATAGGGGCTATTGTAGCCACTCTCCCAATAGTTCTTAGAAGCATATCTACTAACAGGGTAGAGATTAGCCTAGCGGTGACGGTATGGGGGCTTACTTACTTGTTGTCAAATATACCTGCGGGATTCCTGGCCGACAGGATTGGTGCTAATAGGATCGTTCCAATAGCTTTCCTAGCGAACGTTCCACTAGGTTTTCTCATGTATTTCGGTCAAACAGCGCTAGAATACACACTCGCCAGGGCTTTAGAAGGTGTAATGGAAGCCCTAGTTTGGACAAGCATTATCGGGCTTATGGTGAAAAACACGCAAGACACAAAGATACTAGGCGTAAGCTCTATTTATGCGACGATAACTTTAGGTTTCACACTTGGTCCCCTTGCAGCAAATATACTCTCAAGCTTTTCTTCTAGAGCTCCATTCTTGTTGTATTCCTCATGCTCTGTTATCTCCTTCCTGATGACTGCTTCTCTCTTTAAGCTTGACACGGTGAAGCTTGAGAAAGTTAAAATTAAGGTAGAACTAGGTAAGAAGACGATTCTCCCTTTACTGAACGCCCTAACGGTTGGGTTGATCGAGAGTCTTCTTATAGTATATGCTCCGGAGATATCCCAGGAGACAAAACTATTGAGTCCTGAGAGCTTGGTCTCAGAATACTATTTGTTTGGCCTGCTAGGACAAGTGAGTGTGGGTGCTCTTTACACATTTATACTTAGTGAGCACTACATATCTCTTGCTTTTATCATGCTAGGCCTTACCTTTATCATTGTACCGGGGAGCATGATGTTTGTGTCAATAGCTCTCCTTGGTTTCATAAACGCGCACATTGCGAGCAGAGCGCAGGCGAAAATAGCTGAGAACATGCCAGGAGTCGAGTCTACTGGAGCAGGCCTAGCAAACTTTGCGTGGGCTCTAGGCTATTTTCTTGGAGCTCCCTTTTATAGTGCTTTAAATCCCGGCTCGCTTGCTCCACAAGTCGCCATTGCGACTATAGTCATAACAATGTTGATAGTGTATCTAGTTATCTATTACCTTGGTAACTCACATCAAAGGGCAAAGGCCTAGAAAACATTATACGTGCTTGCATTATATTTGGAAAACAGTTACTAGAAGTCCATCGCATGAAGCACTTCAGGGGGTAGTTTGAGGCCAAGCTGACTCAGTATAAGTTTACTGTACTCTACCTGTGCCTTGAGCAGCTCCCGAAATTCATCCAATGATAGATAACTTGTAGGGTCAAGTTCCTTCAGCCTTTCAGAGGGTATACCCGGCACCTCAGCGGGTACTAAAACTTTTTCTCCCCAAACTGGATGAGGCTTCCACTTAACAGCACCTCTGGTTGCCTGCAACAGGAAGAACTCAGTTTCCTCTATCGTAGGCCTGGTTCCGCCTACAGGTTTAGGGACACCATCCTTTATCTGAAGTACTGGTTCAGGGATTCGAAGAGTCCTCTCACCAACTTTCACTTCTCCCCATTTATACTCAGCTACTATTCTCCCGGTTGTATTCCACATAAAGACCTCGACTCTATGTCCCTTGCTCTCCCATTTTTTCAAAAACTCGTAGAATCTCAAGACGTGTGCATCGTCCCCAACGCCAATGGTGAATTCGGAGTAACGTGGTACAAACCTAACTCTCCCGACAAGTTCCCGTGCCTGAGCAGGGTGCCCGACAGTTCTACCGTCCGCAAGTGCCTTTGCGATAAATTCGGGTTTGTTAAGCTTTACCCAGGCGTAGTCTGTGAAGTATCCCGGTGAGAGGAATACAGCCGTATTCATGGGCCCGTCTGAGTCAACCTGTCCGTCAAAATAACCGGTGTCCTCCAAATATACTACTGATCTCGCATTCCTGTTGAGCATGCCGAAGTATTGAAACAATACTCCTTCGAAGCTGGGATTACCTTCACTGTTGAACTCCGTGTTCTCGTGCAATGCTCTGGGGCTGCTACAAGCATTCCACATTGCTTCCTGTTCAGGTGTAAGATCCTCAGTCTTAACCCATGCCCCTCTCTCTGAGCCGTAGACTCTATCCTCACATATAGCCACTATGTCGTCGTTTCTAATTTTCTGGTCCCGTACATACTCTAGGGGATTTAACCCGAATTTTTCAAGATAGATTTTAGAGTTACGCTCGGTCCACGTGTAGAAACCATGCGTAGACTTTCCTGAACCCGTCAACCCCCAGATAACAAGAGTCACCCGCCTCCATTCGTTATCTATAGTTCTAACGGTGAACTCCCTTAGAGCCGCATGTTCCCCAGTACAGCCCTTTTTGTAGACGTGATATATCCAGTGCCTCAATGCACCTTTCTTTATTTCGCCCTGATAGCTTGAGAGGGTTATTATAGATAGGTTGTGTTGCGGGAATACAAGAATAGCCATGAGTCTGTTTGTCCCTGGTATAAGAGGATTTCCAAGATAGTGGGGTATAACAAAGAGCTCGGCCTCGGGTACACCGTCGGGAGGGGCAGGGAACACTAGTTGGCTCCACCTATAAGCGAGATCAGGGAATTGCGGGTCAACGTAAACCCTTGTATGCATCTGAACCTTCGTCCCTGGGCGTCCATAGTATCCATCTACCTTTATAAGTGGACCCTGGGCTAGAATGTGCTCAAGAACCCTGAGCATCAACTGCTTATGCTCTACTCTCAGATCTTCATCCTTCTCCACTATGACGGTATTAGCCGCCGATCTACTCCAGATATTGCTCGCCCATCCCAGAGCGCCGTTCCTGTATTCTGTGGCATACAGCTTAGCTCTCTCACGTAGATCCTGGGGGTTATCGAGGATAGGTTTAACTCCCGCTTTCCTCTTCAACTCAATTATACGTTGAAAAGTTTCCCTAAAAAGCCGGGGAGTGAGTTCATCCACAGGAGGAATTATCTTCGAGCTCATTGACTCTCTTTCTTAAATGTAAAAAAGGCTTTAAAAAATTTTTACCTTAAAATTGATGGTCAAAAGAGGAGTTCGAAAAGTGTTGTTCCACCATAATATTTAGCCCTTGGACAAAGGTATAATGTGTCATCTTTACACCCAGTTTTAATACAAGACTCAACATCTACCCCGGTTATGGTAACTCCAAGTTTTTGAAGCGAATGAATTATTTCCTTGCTCTTCTGAGTGAGAAGACATGGTATATGGATCTTCCCCGTATAGGTTATACGCGGAAGGACCTCAGGTTTTTCTAATAGGAATCTAATTCCAAGACCATGGGCACTCTCGGGGGAGAGACCTATAGGGTCAAAGGGCTTTAACTGTCGAAGAATATTCTTCAATGAACTCTTGTCGACGGGTTTTCCCACACTATACCCCTCATCTATACCTCGTACTACCGCGAGCCCCCACAAGTATTTCTCGGCAAGCTTAGTGCCAAGCTCCTCGTCTAATCCTTCTAAAGAGACAAGCATGGGTCTTCCCATCTTCTTAAACTCTAGGGTTAGCTTGACAGGTTTTTCCTCGA
>NZ_JBMFLX010000014.1:0-29687 GCF_049970975.1 Infirmifilum sp.
GTGGCGCAGGCCGGCGTAGTTATACAAACTCGGTGTAGCCGCACTTGCCGCAGGCCCAGCGCTCTACGGGCTTCTTATGATGGGCCATTATGGAGCCGCATCTGGGACACTTCTTGTTTTTTAGCTTGATTGTGCCAGTCTTGTAGTCGTACTCGTATAGCTTGTTTATCTCGGCCACCTCTGCTCACCCCTATTGTGTCTGCTGGGTAGCCTGCTGTTCCTGGACTAGCCCATTCCTCTTGAGGATGTATTTTGGCTCGAATGCCTTTGCCCTCTCGATCGAGTCATAGACGTGGAGTAGTGCCCGTGTCACGTAGGAACCATAGGCTGTCACGGCTTTTCGCACCACGACGACTTTGTTTGCTGGGATGGCCAGTGCGTCTTTAACTCTCTCAGCTATCTGTTGTCTGCTAGGGGTTCCTGAGCCGAAATGGTTTATCTCCACGATAATCTCCTGTCTGGGTATCAGCTTGTTGAACCTATCCTTAATGACCTTTATGTCGCCTTGAGACATACTCTCCTTTTCCGGCAATGCTTTTACTCTTTTAAATATTTTCTTGCTTGTCGAGCAGTAAAGATATTTATCCAGCCTCCACGGATTTAAGAACCGGTGATCCACATGGAGGATTTTGACCAGTGGTTTAGGCGTGTTAGAAAGCTAATGGAGGAATTCGACAAAATGTTCGAGGAAATGGTTCGGGAGCCCTTCATCGGAGAAGGGGGAAGGACACGAGTGATAGGCCCATACTACTACGGGTTCTCAGTCGAGATTGGACCAGACGGGGTGCCTAAGGTGCGTGAGTGGGGTAATATCCGCCCCGGTCCTGTGCGGCCTGTTGTTAAGGAGAGTATTGAGCCTTTCACCGACATATTTGACGAGGGAGACCATTACCGTGTAATCATGGATCTCCCCGGCGTCGAGAAAGAAGAAATCAACATCGAGGCGACTGAGAACTCGCTTGTAGTTTCCACGACTGGCGAGCGGAAATACTACAAGGAGGTTGCCTTCAAGGAGCCGATCAAGCCTGACACAGCGAAGGCACAATACAAGAACGGCGTTCTGACAGTAACTGTAGAGAAGAAGGAGAAGAAGGCAAAGGAGAGGGGAGTAAAGATAAAGATCGAGTAAAGGTCGACCCCTGAAATTACATTTTTATTTCTACTTCCTCTCCGAGGCTTGGGGCAACAGCCATCCTGCCGTTTTCCTCAACATATTTAGCCATGGTCTTCTCGGCCTCCGGCTCCCCGTGTACTAGAAGGAACTTGGCACTATTCTTGGATATCATGATGGACTCTATTAGCTCGCTTCTCCCAGAGTGCGCAGAGAAGTCGAACCATTCTATCCTTGCCTTTACGTTTCCCTTCTTCGTGGGGGAGGCGAAGACCCCAGTCTCGAGAACTTGCCTTGCAGGAGTCTGGGGTATTGCAAAGCTGACGAAGACCACGGCGTTTTTCTCGGCCTCCATTATCTTCTCCATGTACCACTCGCTAGGGCCGCCGTGAAGCATGCCCGCGGGCGAGATTATAACTGATGGCTCCTCGACTGCTTTTTTGCGGTCGTTCCAGTCTCTGATTTTCCGCGCCATATCCACAGCCTTCTCGAAGAGCCCTGGATCTCTCAACAGGTAGGCATCTTCGAGGATCAGATCGTTTGCGGCTCTTGCCATTCCGTCAACGTACACTCTGTGCGGGAAGTCATACTTAGCTAGTACACATAAGATTTCTTGAGCCCTTCCAACAGCGAAAGAAGGTATTAGGACTGTCCCCCCGCTCTCTACGACTTCGCGTACAGTGTTTATAAATTCTCTTTCGACCCAGTCCCTGGGCGGGTGATCATACTCCGCGTAGGTTGACTCGGTTATGATCAGGTCGGCCCTCGAGAACTCTGACTTGCTTCCCATGCGGAGGAGGCATGTATCGTGAAGCGCGTAGTCGCCGGTGTATAGTATCGTATAGCTTCCCGTGTCTATGCTTATCATTGAGCTCCCTGGGATATGGCCGGCGTCTGATAGCCGTATCGTGATGCCGTCTATATCGTATTCCTCATTGTATCCCTTCAGTATGGCGTTATCCATGGCCTTCTCCACTTCTGCGTACTCGTAGGGAACATAGTACTTTGAGAGTTTCAGGAAGTCTCTTATTAGAAGGTCGGACAGGCTCAGAGTTAGAGGCGTCATTAGAAGTTGGGGTGAGCCCGAGATGTAAAGCAATGGAACTGCCCCGCTGTGGTCGAGATGTGCATGTGAGACCGCGACAAGGTTTATCTCTCTCGGCTTGACTGGTAGGGGAAACTGTGGTTCTTCACCCTCAAGGCTGACTCCATAGTCTAGCAGTATTTTCTTCCCGTCCTCTAGCTCAACGAGTATCCCTGATCTCCCAACCTCTTGAGCTGCTCCTAGGAGTTTTACTTTCATTAAATTATACCCAGTCAAGCATTTTAAAAACCAAAAATAAAGCTTTTTGATATCTATTGGATGTTCAGGCTATGCTTTGCCGCGAAGTATATGAATCATTGGAGCCCCTCTCAAGCAAAACTCGTGAGAGTAGGGACTTTTTCGGGGAGACCGTAAAGATGTTCGAGTTCGGATCCCAGGATCATCCGCCCATCCTCCTAGTGAGTGATTTCTATGGGTGTCCACGTGCGACGGAAGTTATAGCTGACGCAGTGCTAAGGTTTACGGGCGACACACACCTGTTCGTCGTCCCCTGTGTTTTTCCCAGTATTGCCGGGGGGATCAAGACTCTCTCAAGGATAATGACTGGCGTTGAGCTCGTAGACTATGACTTGTTTAGAGAGTCTCTTCTAAAGCAATACAAGCCCATTTTCGACACAGAAGCTCAAACAGTTTTTATTCTGGGAAACGTTGTCCTGGTATTCACAGATGAGGATGAGGTGGGCCAGCTTAGTGAACATCTCGCGAAAGAGTACAAGGATTATTTGATCTTGGGTATACGACGAGATGGATCGGTCAAGGTGCTAAATGTTCCGGGAAGTGAGATTTTAACATCTCCTCTGGAAGTGCTACTTAGGGATCTCCCGGAACCTCTTCTAACGTTATATTTTAGCTGTCGTGATGCAGATGAGTCGTGCTTTATCGTCTCTGAGAGCTATGCAAACGTGCTTGCTGAGCTTTCGGGGCTTGCCACAAGTCAGCTTGACGAAGATATGCTCTGCGTCGAGGGCAGCGATGAGGATAAGTTTACAGCGGGTAGAGGAGTAAAGATCACAACTACTCTCTATGAGAAGTTGTCTGGGAGGCCTGCTAAGGTTATTGAGGTAAGCTTGGGACTGAAGAATTACGTCGAGGTCTCTAAGTCTGTTATAGCTTTGCTAAACGCTTCCTACATTCTTCATGCTCTGCTACGATAGCAAGGAGCAGGGTTACCTGCTAAAATTATATTAAAATTTACTTGTGTAATTAATTCGTGATCCCGTACGAGTTCGAGATAAAGAATATTATTTCACAGCGTGGAATCCCCGTCGAGCCTCACTGTATAATCTCGAGTGAAAACCTTGACAGCCTCGAGTCATGTCTTGACAGTTTTCCTCCCCCTTATGTCGTCAAGGCTCAGGTTAGGGGCTGGGGGAGGGCAAAGGCAGGGCTTATAGGCTTCGCTGATAACGCCGGGGAGGCTAGACGATTAGTCCACGAGTATCTTTCACGTAGCTTTAATGGTAAGCCGGTAAGATATGTCATAGTTTCCAAACGTATGAGTGTCCAGAGAGAACTCTACTTGTCCATGATGATAGAATACAGTCCTCCCGGGATCCTATTGCTTGCGGCTCGTGAAGGTGGAATAGATGTGGAGTCCCAGGCTTCCTCGGGAGAGCTCCTTAGAATCCGTATTGACCCGTTTGAGGGGCTACGCGCGTATATGGTGCGGCGTACGGCAACGTTTCTCGGAATTCCGCATGAATCCGCACAGGTTATACTGGGAGCCATGTTCTCAACGCTCTGGGATTACAATCTCCACCTGCTCGAGCTTAATCCTCTAGCCGTGACCGAGGAGGGAATATTCGCCCTAGACTCCAAAGCCATTGTAGATGATGATGCCCTCGACATGAACCCGCTTCTTTCTGAGATAAAGAAGCGTTACGAAGCCGAACTCGAGCCCGAGGAAGCCGTGGCCAAGAAGGCGGGCTTCTCGCTGGTCCTGCTCAACGGGGACACAGCGGTGATCGGCAACGGGGCTGGCCTCACTATGGCGACTCTTGACGCAGTTGTATCTCTAGGTGCCAAGCCCGGCCTTTTCCTCGATCTTGGGGGAGGAGCTAGTTCCGAGAGAGTTAAAACAGCCCTAGGAATAGTCTTAGAGAAGTCAAGCGTAAAGCGCATACTAGTAAATATTCTCGGTGGCATAACGCGTTGCGACGAGGTAGCAACAGGGGCACTTGAGGCATTAAGGAATTCAAAGAGGAACGATGTCAAGGTTGTTTTCAGGCTTTCAGGCTTCAAAGAAGAGGAGGGTCGCAGGATACTCAGCGAGGCTGGTATCCCCGCGTATCGTGAGTTCCATGAGGCTCTTAAAGAGGTGGTGAGATAGCATGGGCGTAATCGTGGGTCCTGACACCGTTGTAGTGGTACAGGGTATTACAGGTCGTCAGGGAGCAATGCATACTGAAGAGATGTTAAAGTATGGAACCCGTATCGTCGCAGGAGTCTCGCCTGGAAAGAGGGGGTCGACTGTTCACGGGATCCCTGTATACGATAGTGTCGACGAGGCTGTGAGGAATCATCCTGAGATAAACACTTCTATAATTTTTGTGCCGGCGCCGGCTGCACCGGACGCAGTCTACGAGGCGGTTGACTCTGGGATCAAGAGGATAGTCGTAATCACCGAGCATATACCTGTTCATGAGACCCTTAAATTCGTCTCCTATGCGCGTAGCCGTGATGTTACCATAGTTGGACCGAATACACCAGGTGTTATCACTCCGCCCTACGCTAAGGTCGGCATAATGCCGGGTGAATATTTTAAGCCAGGCCAGGTTGGACTGGTTTCTAGGAGCGGGACCCTTACCTACGAGGTATCGCTTGAGCTTTCCAAGCAGGGTTTTGGTGTTTCTACTGCTATCGGTATAGGGGGTGACCCTGTAACCGGTCTTTCCTTTGAGGACGTGTATCTCTTGTTTCAGCGGGACCAGGCCACTAGGGCAATCGTGTTGATCGGTGAGATTGGGGGAAACAAGGAGGAGAAGTTCGCGGAGTTCTACGCGAAAACTGAGAACAGGAAGCCCGTAATTGCCTTTATAGCTGGGAGAAGCGCTCCGCCTGGAAAAAAGATGGGTCACGCTGGTGCGATTGTGTATGGACGTCAAGGCACTTATGAAAGTAAGGTTGAGGCTTTGACGCGTGCAGGGATAATGGTTGCGCGTACCCTCGAAGAGATACCTGTGCTTCTCAAGCAGGCTCTATGAGAGTCCCTATGTCCTCGCCTTCAATGGCTCTTATTATGTTTTCAGGTGGGTCGCCCTTTAGAACTCTTGTATGAATCTTGGCTCTCTTAATTATCTGTAGCGTGAGTGAGTCAAACAGCCTGTATTCTCCTGCCTTCTGAACCTTTGAAAATATGTCAATGAGGGAATCAATGCTCACGCTTTTGAGGAGCTTGGCGCTGGGATCACGCTTAGGGTCTGCCGTATACACCCCCTCAACGTCCGTCGCGATTATGAGTTGACTGCCAGTGGCCTCGGCAGCTAGTGCTGAAACCGTTGTTGTCGATTGTCCGGGTTGGAGACCCCCCATAAATATCACCGGGAGCGCTGACGCAACAATCCTGGCTAATTCCTCTAGCGAGCTAGGTATAACGGGGAACGTCTTATAATATATTGAGTGGAGTAAGGCAGCGTTTAGACGCGAGGCGAGTATACCCAGCTGGTCGAGGGCTGACTCATTCTCTACATAGGGGCGGGCTTGGTGTATGTACTTCCTGGCAGTAACTCCTCCCCCCACGACGACGATTATCTTGGTATCGTCTTTAGCAGCTTCACGAAGCACTGTAAGAGTGTTCTTCACGAAGTCTATCTTGACCGACCCATCATTGTCGAATAAGAGGCTGCCCCCGAGCTTTACAACGAACCTCTTCATCGTCTCGTCTTGTCAAATGCTCAAAAGTAATAAAAACTTATTAGGTTTGTTTAACCGCGTAAGGGGTTCATAATGAGTACGCAGACTCACGTTGAGATCGAGCGCTACAAGATTGAGAAGCTCATAGAAGAGTTAAAGAAAAAAGAGGGGAGAGGTACTGAGCTCGTCTCCCTCTATATCCCAGCCGGCAGACCTATCGCTGACGTTTTGAACACGCTTAACTATGAGTACGCTACTGCCTCCAACATTAAGGATAGGACGACGAGGCATCACGTGCTAGATGCACTGGCAACGATTATTAACAGGCTTAAACTGTTCCGGGAAACTCCTCCTAACGGACTTGTCATGTTTGCAGGATATACGGCGAGTGATGTTCCTGGCCGCGAAAAGATGGAGGTCTATGTATTGGAGCCTCCGCAAAAGCTAAAGGTGTGGCTTTACCGTTGCGACTCGAAGTTCTACACAGAGATTCTTGAAGACATGATTAAGGTCAGAGATGTTTATGCGTTGATACTTATCGAGAGGGATGAGGCAGCAATAGCCATCCTACGGGGGAAAAGCCTTGAAATAGTCGATGAACTAACCTCTGGGATACCTGGAAAACACCGGGCCGGAGGACAGTCAGCTCGGCGTTTTGAGCGAATCCGTGAACAACTGGTGCATGAGTTTTATAAGAGAGTTGGGGAGCACGCTAACAAGATACTTTTACCAATCAAGGACGAGTTGAAGGGGATTATAATCGGGGGACCCGGCCTCTCCAAGAACGAGTTCGCGGAGGGGGACTACCTGCACTACGAGTTAAAGAACAAGATTATCGGTATATTTGACACAGGCTACGGAGGGGCTGCGGGTGTATATGAACTCCTCGAGAGGGCTAAGGATCTTATAAAGGATGTGCAGTTTATGAGGGAGAGAGAAGTTGTTAATGAGTTTCTGTATCACCTCTCACGCGACGACGGGCTTATAACCTATGGTGAAGAGGAGGTTCGAGAAGCCCTAAAGAACAACGCTGTGGAAAAACTGCTTATCTCGGAATCACTTAACAAGACACGCGTCAAGGCAGCCTGTAAGGTTTGCAGGCACGAGTTTACAACTACTGTGCAGGGTGAAAGCCAGATACAGCTGCTTAAATGTCCTAAGTGTGGGGGCGAAGTGGAAATTCTAGAGGCCAAGGACATTGTCGAGGAGCTGGCCGAGCTGGCCGAGCAGGGGGGAGCCGAGGTAATATTGATCTCAGACCAGTCAAGTGAGGGGAAAGAGTTCCTTAGAACGTTTGGAGGCATTGGGGCAATACTAAGATACCGCTTGCAAAGGTAGCTTTACCGGATCAGTCATTAAGAGTCATTTATAACAATAATTAAGGCCGAGACTTCTATTAGTGTATGAATGCTTAAGCGCGAGTTGGAGCGTGTCCTTAACACGGTGCCTCATCACCCGAGTCCAAAAGCTGAGCTGGAACAGTATGCTACGCCATCAACACTAGCCGCAACCCTTCTATGGCTAGCTGAACACCACTTCGGGGACATTGCTGACAAGGTTGTCGCGGACCTGGGTGCGGGTACTGGAAGGCTTGGGATAGGTGCTGCTCTTCTAGGCGCATATAAGGTCGTGCTTGTCGAGGTGGATGATGAGAGTATCCGACAGGCATGGACTTGGGTTAAGGACTACGGTATTGACATACGCTTCGACGCACTTGTTGCCGACGTAAACAATCTCCCGTTGCGTTCAGGGTTTTTATTCGACACGGTCGTACAGAACCCTCCTTTCGGGGTTCACAGGAGGGGGGCTGACATGGCGTTCTTGAGAACCGCTTCTCGCGTAGCGAGGGTGGTCTACTCTATCCACAAGGAATCAAGTATTGATTACGTTGTTGAGAATGCTATAGGTTGGGGGTTTAAAGTATTGAAAGTCTACAGCGAGAAGATATGTTTGCCGTGGATGTTCGAGTGGCATAAGAAGAGAAGACATTGTTTTCCGGTCGTCGTTATACGCCTGGAGAGAGTGTAAAGCTGATTGATTATATATACCCGAGAAATTACTATGGTGGTAATATGAGTGAGGGCGACATAGTTGTACCCGGAGATGCTCTAGGCGTCGAAGAAGAGTATCTTCCCGGGTACGGGGTATATGTTGATGGAGGGTATTTGAAGGCTAAACTTGTAGGAACCCCTCAACTAGATATGATTCACCGTGTCCTCGAGTTAAAGTCTGTTAAACGTACGGCTTTACCCTTATCACCGAAGGACATAGTGTATGCGAGCGTTGAGTTCATCCGGGACCCTGTTGCTTACGTGAGGATCTTTTATGTTGAAAATAAGAAAACAGAGCTGCAGCCACCTGTCTCCGGAGTACTGACGGTTTCAAACATCTCCTCATCACGGGTGAAAAGCCTCTACGACGTCATAGGCTATGGGGACATACTTAGGGCCTATGTAGCTGAACCTGGGGGACCACCATACCTGTTATCGATTAAAGGACGGGAGTACGGCGTCTTGGTTGCCCGGTGCCCTAAGTGCCTTACTCCCATGAAGCTGAGGGGGCTACGGTTGGTCTGTCCAGCTTGTAGGGCCAAGGCTCGGAGGAAGACTAGTAGTAAGTACGCCCTGAGGGGTTAGTTTTTGAGGGGGACCACCTTTACGCTTGTCTTCTCGTCTCCCGAGGAAGCATTGGAGTTTCTCAAGATGCTTGAGAAAATTCTGCCTGGGAAGAGTTTTCTAGGCGAGCTCAAGACGAACAAGGTTAAAGTTTTTGTCCCTGAGTCGGAGAACTCTGAGCAGGTTATTCGTAAAATCAGAGAGCTGTATAATCAGAAGAGAAGGCCTTACGCTTATGGCCTTGTGAAAGACTATGATATTTCCACCGTTTTTTCCTTGTCAAGACTTGAGCAGCCTATTCCTCTTTCGCTTCTCATAACTACCCTGAGGATACAGGGGTACAAGGCAGAGGCGGTTAGAGATAAGCTGCGTACCAATGCCCCTCTGGACCATCTCACGAAAATGGTTGAAAAGCTTTCAAAACTTTACGGTGAGCTTCTCGAGATAAAGGCAACTGCTCAAGCCCGCCGCCTAATAGCGTTGTACTCGCTGACAAAAAACCTCCCTACGGAGGAGGCGATCAGACAGCTGTCAGAACAGGGATTCTTGACGGAGGATCGTGGAAGGATATCCCTCAAGCTCAATTATGAGACGGCGCTAAGAATAATCTTCCAGAAAACCTAGATTATCCGTGAGAGACCTCTATCTGTAAGCCTTAGTCTTATCCTTTCGTTGAAGGATCTCATGTAATCGCTGACTTTGACCAGTTTAAGCGCCATGTCTGAGGGCTTTACGCGTATAATGCTCGCATATTCAAGGTTTGTAGTGTTTTGCCCGTCAACTGACATGAGAGCAGGTAACGTCATAACTTGAAGCTCTATTTCATGGGAATATGTTATTAAGGGTTTGATCAATGGTGAGAGCACGCCGGGAAAAACAACCTCGAGAACGGGAGTGTCAGGTGGCATTATTATTGGTGAGCCATATGAGAGAGCATGCGCAGTGCTTCCCGCCGCTGTTGCTACTATTATACCGTCTGATCTAGCATGGTAGAGTTTTTCACCCCCCACACTAACCTCGAACTCGATTAGCCTGCCGGTGTGCGGCCAGACAGATAACTCGTTGAGAAAAACCCCCTTAAATCTCTCGGCGACGTATTCTCCAAGCCTTACGCTTTCCACCCCGTACTTTCCTGAAAAAATGTTTGCTAGAACTTTCGGGTAGTCTTCCACTTTATAGTAAAGGAAGAAACCCACACCAATTACGGTGAAGCCGATTACGGGTGGTAGTCGGCCATTACTCTTTTGGACGGAGCGTAAGAGAGCCCCATCACCTCCCAAAATTATCGCAAAATCCGCACGCTCAGCTTCTGACTCAGGAAGAACCTCCCTCCTTAACACGTGCCCTAGAACAGGATCTACGTAAACCTCGACTCCGTTATTCTCGAGAAAAGAATCCAACTTTTTCACCCAGTCAAGTATATTAGAGTCTATACCGCTCGACTTTACCCATACACGCATAACTGCTCTAGAATTAAATTCTTGGTTGTTTTAAAAAAATCTTGACTAGGCCCGGGCCCTCGTGACTCTTTTGAGATACTCGCTGAGCGGTTCTCTTATAACTATTCCTTTGCCCGATACAATGTCGAAGACATACTTGCTTGGTTTTACTGGGGCCCATCTGGCCTTCCTTATATACATTATACGCTCAACGTTACCGTATATCTCCTCGATTCCAAGGACAATTATTCCAGATGCTAGAAACTCTTCTACCCCGAATCTGCTCAGCTTGGAGCTGCCGGTGGGTATTTCACTCGTCATTACGGTTGTAAGTTCTCCAGTCTTCTCGATCGCAAAAACCATTTCTCTTAGAAACTCTCTAGCGTAGAGAACGTCCTCCTCCCTGCCTCCGTATACTAGGGGCGCAATGGGGTCTATAACGAGCCTCTTCGCATTTATCCTTTTTGCGGCGTTGAGTATTTGCTCGATTATGTAACGAGGTTCAATATGTTTCCTTTCTTCACGCATGTATATCTTGCTAAAGTGTGTTCTCATATCTAGGAACATTAACTTACGCGAGGATATCAGGTCGCCTAAATCCCAGCCGAAGAGCCTAAGCCCCCTTAAAAGCTGATTTGTAGGCTCGTCAATAGCTATGTATAGTCCGGGCTCGCCCTGAAGAGCGCCATGTATTAGAAACTGGACTGAGAGGATCGTTTTTCCACAGCCTGCTTCACCAGCTACGAGGTACGTTTTACCTCGGAGGAAACCTCCTGCGAGGATCTCGTCGAGACCCGGTACGCCGGTCGGTGCGAAAAGATCTAGTCGGCGTGTCATGAGCCCTGTATTCGAGACCAGGGATCCTGTCTCGTATCCTGTGTATTCTGGAGAGGGATTATAGTAGTCTTCCACTGGCTCCTCGGGCTCTGCTCTGGCTACAGGTGTGGCATAGGCTACCTGTTCGACTGGAGAATTAGCAACCGGAATTGCGACGGGTGTCGATGGGGGTTCAGCCGTTGCTTCAGGAACGGGGGGCTGAGGTGCTTGAGTGTCTCCAAAGAGGCACGGAGGGTGTAGTGGATCCGGAACCTGTGTTTTTAGCTTGAGACAGTATGACCTTGAGGCTATATATAGCGGGCAATTATTACATGTTCTCGGCTTTCTCAGCCCATTCGCCACGCTAGATCACTGTTCTAGTTTTTAGAAAACCTAGAATATATATGTATGTTTTTCAATCTGGCGTTTCTAATTCGACTATCATCGATAAAAGCCTTAGAAAAGTGTTGAAGGCCGCTCTAAAAGAGGAGAGACGTTCAGCTTCTATACACACCTGAAGCATTTCCCCCTCGTATTTTACAGAAGATTTCGACTTATACCTTCTAGTCCCAAGTGTTTCTGGCTGTAATGCCTTGAAAACGTTGACGAGCGAGTCATTGCCATAAACGTATATGCACCCCTTATATGCGTGGTGCTTCATATCCAATCCTCGCGAAATTCGTTAAAAATAGGTTTTTATCTTTCTCACCAGGAGCTTCGGCCCGATAGGCTCCCCCATCTCCAGGAACTTTAAAACCAATGTAATGCCTTTAGATTCCACTCTTTCCACTGCGATTACACGCGAGTAAGATGTGAAGCTCCTCAAGTCTTCCAGCGAGTATCTGCCCAGGTATACTGTGTCGAATGCTAACGCAATGTCCTCTCCGTACTCTTCGCTTGAGCCTATGGATACCACTGGTAACTTTGTCTCAGGAGTTTTAGGTCTGTTCCTCACTCGAGAGAAAACTACTCCTCTAAGTCTTAAACTTAGAATCTGTTCGCTGGTCCCGTCATCGCTGATCTTAAGGAATGAAACACCTGCCGGGTTTCCGTGAAGCCCGCGACCTACAATAATTACACGCGACGCTTTCATGCTTTGTGCTAGTAGAGCTACCTCATTCATGCTCATTTTACCCCTGTTTATCCTCCTTGCGTATCCTAGTACCCATGCTAGCTCCTTTGCAAGCCTCCTTACGGGTGGAGTTGCATGTCGAGTCGTTGTAACTAGAATCACAAAGAGTCACTCTAAATCAGGTTCTTTGAAAATCCTTATATGTACTTATCATTACTCTACTCTCGTCTCAACCTTAGCATACTCCTTGTAACGAGAAAAAATTTATCTTACCCCCCACCTAAGCTTCACGAGGGCCCGTAGCGCAGTCAGGAAGCGCGGCGGCCACGCTCTAGGAGCGCCGCAGTTCTATGTGCTGGCGCGAAGCCAGCCGCAGGTCCCGGGTTCAAATCCCGGCGGGCCCGCTCATATTCTAGCTTCGTGTTTTGAACATAAATTTTGAGAAACATAAGCGCTGGTTGCGAGGTTAATCATGTCTCACTATACTGTGAAAGGTGTTTGACTTGCACTTGGGACAATAGATGTATATCTTTTTAAACTCGTAAAGGTTGAAGCCCACATCCAGTATTTTTTCATTCCCGCAGCTTTCACACTTCAGAATCCAGCGTGTCACTAACAATCACCTCTGAGTATTTGAGGTTTGAGTCAGTGGCTGCTCGCACGCTCATACATCGCATAATAAGTATCTTCATCATCCCATCCATACTTTAAATTCGAGTTTAAAAACCTGCGGGTGCTATCTAAGCCTTATTATGTTTATACCGGTTACCTTGGTTGTCAGCTCTTCAGCCTGCGTCGTAACTATGACCTGTGGTATGTCCTCACTCTCGGCGAGGGTTGTAAGGAAAGCCAGCTTTATCTCATCGTCAACGTTAGGTAGTGGTTCGTCTAGCATTATGAATCCAGCTTTGTGTCTGGTCTGCGAGTATATAGCGAGGAGTACTGAGAGTATTACTATTGTTTTCTGACCGTCGCTTAACAGCTCGTTAAACTTGTATCTACCACTACCTGTATTCACATATATGTCATAGTAGCTTGCCGGTGGAGCCCCCTTTCTAGTGTATTTTTCAATTATTTCCAGCTCTACGGAGCGGATGCTCTCCGATGGGTAAACTTTTCTTATAATTTCATTTATTCTCCTGTTCAGAGCTTCAATCTTTTCGCGCCGTTGCTTATCGAGAATTTGTCTAACGGTGTTTCTCACTTTTTCTAGCTTGACGTAAAGGTTTTCAAGGTTTGATATCTTGGATTCGAGTCCGGAGATTTCCCTGCTAAGTTCTTCGAGGTGCTGTTCAACGTAAGATTCTTCCAGCGCGCTGAGCTCTGCCTCGACTTTTGTTAATGCGTCGGTTGCCTGTTTTTCCTCTTCTTTCAGTTTCGTGTACTGGGTAAAGTAGGGTTCTAACTCTTTCCTTTGTTCTTCAAGCTCAGCAATTTCCTTCTCGGTCTTCAGAATCTCGAGGCTTAATGAATACTCGTTTAATTTTCTTTTTAGATCACCTATCTTTTCATCTAAACTCGTCAGGACGGCGGAGATACTCCTATATTCGTGTTCTTTGCCTTTTATCACTAACTCGTCCTCTCTTATCTCCTCTTCTAGATCCTCTTTCCTCTGAATAAAATCTCTATACCTGTCATAGTCGGGCTCACGGCTAACAAGTGTGACTTTTAGCCCTCTTATATCCTCAAGTAGAGCGCGTAGCTCTTTGAGCCTTTTCTCGTTTTCCTGTATTTTCTTCTCGTAATCTAGTACTTGTTTTGCGATTTGGCTTAACTCGCTCCTTAACTCGTCTATAATCGAGGAATCAATTTGGGAGCCACAAACTGGACAGGTTACGCTAGTCCGGCGTAGGGCACTCTCGGCCAGGGACTGTTTAAGCTGCTGGATGCTCTTCAGCTGTTGTAGTTTTTTCATATTTTCGCGAAGTTCCTCCTCAATTTTCTTAAACTCTTTCTCCAGCTTTTCTTGTGTCCCATACTTAGCTTCCAGCTCTTGTAGCCTCTCCTCAGCCTCCTCGTACTCGGATATAATCGGCTCGAGCTCGACAAGCAGTTTTTCCAGTCCTCTCAGCTCGCCTCTCCTCTGCTCGAGCTCGTTAACCGAGCTCTGGAAAGCCTCCCAGACCCTGTCATACCTCCTCCAAGCATCGTCCAGCAGCTTTTCCAGTAATGCAACTGTTTGGTGGAGATTTTCACTCGAAACCTGTACTTTTTCGAGAGTATTGAAGTAATCCTGTGAAACCACGAGCTTCTCGAAAACGTCCCGCAACTCACGTTTGACATACTCCACTTCTTCCATTATCCTGTAGGGGTCTAGTTCAGAGGGTGAGTGTTTGATTTTCTCTCTGAGCCTGTTAGCGTAGTTTTTATTGTCCTCGATTTTACGGCTTAGGTCTAAATAGTTTCTTACAGGCTCCTCAAGTTGTTTAAGCTGACCCTGAATGTCGGATAGCCGTTTTTGAAGCTCACTTTTCTTTGATTCAAGCTCTCGTTTCCTTGTTTTGACACGAGAGTAATTTTCCTCTGTCTCACTGTACTCTCTTCTCAGGTCTTCAAGATTTCTGCGTAGCTCATCAACTTCTTTCTTAATCCTTCTGGGATTGAGGGACTCGTAGAAAGCCCTTATGGACCTAATCCCTAGAAGAATGTCGAGGGCCCTACTCCTTGAGGCCTGACGCCCATAGGCCAACATATGCACGAGAACATATCCAAGCGAAACGGAACGTATAAACTCCTGAAAGTCTAGCCCTAGAAGCTCCTCGATTATTGCTTCAACTTCCACTGATCCGTTTACAACATCACCTTGGGGTGTTTTTAGAAATACTGTTTCGCGTAGCCTGCCCCCGCTTCTATCAAGGCTCCTACCTACCTGGTACAATCCATCCCCTGGAACCTCAAGGGTTAGCTGAACCTCGGCTCTCTCACATTCAACGTTTATAAGGCTCTCGCGCTGATAGAGATTCATCGCGGTGTTAAAGTCGAAACCATATAATGCGAACTGAATTGCGGAAAGTATGCTAGACTTCCCGGATCCCACGGGACCTACGACAACTGTTACACCGTCGGGAAATTCAAATATCCTTTGACTTCTAAATCCTCTGAAACAGTTGACTTCAAGCCTCCGTAGCTTCGCTTTCAATGTTCCCAGCCTCTAAAAGCTCGGCTATTCGTCTTCGTACGCCTCTTGACCCCTCCTGAACATATCTTTCAAGCAAGCTTAAAGCGATGCTTAAAGCCTCCTGATCGTCGCCAAGCAATTCCTTTAACTCCTCTCGAATGCTCTCCTCTAATCCCTTACCCATATGCCTGACAGACATTGCTTCAACCACCGCCTGCTTTACGCCTACTCAAAACACTCAGCCACGGATTGTCCTTGACGAAATCCGGTATCTTCTCCTCAGAATCAACCGTAGAAGGCCTGGCTATGTTCTCTGAAGGCATCTCTGGACGCTCTGAGCTCGGATTAGCAGGTAACCGCACCTCCTCTGAGAGTCTCGGCTGTATGATCCTTTCAACGACGGGGCTTTTAGGTTGAACAGGCTTCTGGATTCTCAAGCTTGAAGACATTACTTCGACAGTGTCTCCATGAGCATAGACCTCTATAAGCCCAACGCCTTTCTCCTTGAGAATTTCACGTGTGCGTTTCGCTATGTATATGAGCTTCTTGGAGGGTATCGCGAGATAAACGTAGTCTGCGTCAATCTCCTCTGCTTCATGAGCTTCATGTGTTACCTCGGTGTTTACGTAACTTATCGGAATTCTAGAAGATATCAGACGTACGGCGAGGCGAGCCCCCGTCGAGTCTACGCCAATTATCTCGATAGTATTGTCACGTGCAGAAACCCTGTCCACTCTACCCCTCTTCACATCTACTATGAACTTTTTAATATAATCAACATACATCAAGTCTTCACGGCTAAGAGTAGCCTCTTTCGACTCAACCCCCATTATCGATTACAATACATGAACACGATATAACCTAAAAGAATTTCGTACAACCCCCTTTAGTAGTGAACCCCACGCTTATACCACCCCTCACGACTCCTCCAGTCCCACTCAACGTCCTCGGGGAGCGCTATGCTGTAAACTATGGCACCCTTCCATACCGAGTACAGCGGGTCAGCTACGATGTGAACCCTTGAGTCTATCCCTAGCTCTGCAAGCCCAAGCCTGATTTTCTCAGCACTGTCAACAGCTACATCTTCCAGCCCTTTAGGCACCCTCCATGAGAAATTACCCCCACTGAGTATGATGTCGTTGTACAGCCTGGGGAGAAGCTCTATGGACACCCTGCTTAAAGCCTCTTGTATCGCATTCACTAATGGGAGTGTCCCACGCACCACGAATTCTCCCATCACAGTGTCCCTTGGCCTGGGCATCCCCCTCTTATAGTAGCTTTCAAAGACCTCGTGTTCTGGGTTGAAGATAACCTCTCCAATTAGAAATCTCATCCAGCCATTCCTCTCAAGGTTTACCTCAATAGTTGTCCCGGGTATCTTGAAGGCCACAGCAAATCTCTCGGGGTTCTGCCGGGCAGCCTTTATGGCCGCGTCAAGGTTTCTGGGCACGAGGCCGACCGCCTCCTTAAACAATCGAACAAATTTTTCTTCACGAACCCTGTCGCCGAAGCCTAGATCCTTCAATATCTCCGCAGCTATGGCATCGGCCTCGGCTCCGCCACGGTTAAGAGCCACGATGGCGTTTCGAATAGGGTAGGCTGATATCGGCGTGATTTGAGTATTCCCGTGTCCACTCTCAACAACAACACATGTGACAGACTTCTCTGCGATCGCTACCGCAAGGGGCTGAGGGATTACAGTTACAGCTTTTACGCTGCGCTCCTCCTTATCGATCTTTGCATGTATCTCGAATAGTCGTTCATACATGTAGTCCGGCGCAATCGCGCTGAGCGCGGCTGTCACATAAAAGCCGTCGAAGTCGCGTGTCTGGGGTCTTGAAACTAGAAAGCCATACCTCGTGAGCTCCTCTATAATTCTCCAAGAGCGCCCATCATTCTTGTCTATTAGCCCGTCGCGCATCGGGTAGACAAGGTGGCGTGAGACATCCTCTATGCTTCCAAGATACTTTACGACGTCGGGACCTACGACGACTTCCTTCTCGATTCCATAAATTTTTAATAGTGTCCTGGATTCGCCTAGGAAGAGCCCACGGTTCTCTATAACAATCGGTTTTTCTCCAATGGGACCGAACTTGAACTGGCTTGTACCGTAGTCCTCACCGTAAGCATACCTTTGTTTATACGTCGCCACCGACAAAACAGTCACCCTAGCCTTACCCACTATAAACGCTTAAATAAATACGTGTTCCACAAAAGCCCGTGAGCGAAGTATTAGAGATAGAGATAAAAAAGTTCGGCTCAACCATCGCTAGAGGAGAAATACGTAGACAACTTGTACCCCTCAACTTCGACGCGATTAAAAAACTCGGCAAGACTCTCACAAGCGTTATCGCGATGAGCGGCTACCTTATAATAAACCTACCATTAAAACTGGTAAACGAGGGCAGCATATACACTGACTTCAAGCCAGGCGATATACTACTGGCTCCCGCGGCTGGCTCGCTTGCCATAGTCTTGAGCCGCCCCCCAGAAGCGAGGTTCCGCTTCTATAAGGCTGGCGAGATAACCGAGGGGCTTGAGGCATTATCAACGCTTAAAACAAACGACACGATAACACTCTCAATTACTGTTCGGGCCGGTGAAGGCTAGATGCCTGACAAAGATATTGAGACGATGATACCTGTAAAGCTCTCCACGCTTAACGATCTAGCCAGGCTAGCGGGCAGTACAAGCGCACTTGGCCACGTGACATATATTGTACACTTCACTGCTGCCTCAAAACACTACTACGGGATCTTCATAGTATTCCGTGACTACTACAAGCTATACGGCCTCCCAATGTTCTATTACATTGAGTTTGACAAAGAACTACCAGGAAATTACGTATTGTTTAAGTCCGATGAAGCCGGCGAAACGGTTGAAGTGTCAAAGGGGACGCGGCCTGGTTTCATGGCGCTTCCCATAATAAACATTCAGCCTGACACTCCCTTACTGCAGAAAATTATCCCACTACTCGGGTAATCCGTCTTATAAATATCTCAAAATCTAATTAAGGATGGATAAACAAGAGAGCCGGCCCCGCGTTTTACCAAGCGGGAATCTGATCTACTCATATCTAATATTCAGTAGTATTGCAAAGGCCTTCAGTTCGAGTATTAAGCTTTTAGAGGATGGCGAGGAGGCCACGCCTGAGAGGGCTGCTGCAACGTACCTCCTACTTTTACAGCTTGAATTCTCGCTCCGGGACCTAGGATCAAAACTTCAACTGTATCAATTCTTTCAACGTGACGAGGTAACGAGGGTTGTTTATGGGTATATCGCTCGAGTAACCGATCTCGAGGCGAGTGTCGAGAAACTTAGAAAGATTCAAGCTGGAAGCTTAAACCCCCTGCTCCGTTCAATGCTTTCAAGAGTCCTGGAGGAGAGTCAGAGAGTTCTCGCTGAGAGTAAACGGTTGGATAGACTTATTGAGAAAATACTTGAAAAAGTCTAAGAAAAGAAAACAGGGCTAGCGATTATTTCCTCGCTAGCACGATCTCTATTGTAGAGATTGTTCGCTTCTTGTCAGCCTCGCCGACCTGCTCACTTCCAATCTTGATTGTCTCAACGTCGACTTCGCCCTTGAGGAATCTGCTCTTAACGATCTCGGCAACGTCTACTGCGCGGGAGATTGCACGGCCTCTAGCCTTGATTGAAACCCTTTTCGCTCCTTGGTTGAATTGAATTACTGTTGCTAAGACGTAGTTCATTACGTTTTTGTTCCCTATCAGTACGCTTCCTTCTGCTGCGCTCATTTATTTCACCGTTTTAGCGAAACGCATTATATTGGTTGGCCTAATAAAGGTTACGCATACCTGTGAGATAGACCTTCCTACGGGACCAAGACTCGGGGCTCTAAAATGAAGGTTTAAGCTCTAGACCGTAGCCGTACCTCCTAACTATTCTCTCAAGCTTCCTGCGCGGCTTGCCAGTGAGGTAGTTGTAGTACTCGGCGGATACTTGAATCACAACCATAGACGTGTTGGGATCAACGGTTACCTCGAAGCCCCCGTCTCCAAGCATCTTGCTCAGCGTCCTTTCAAGCGCTGACCTCATCTTATAGTCCTCCACGCTCACCCTCGCTGGTCCCCGCCTGACGGGAACCACGAAGGTCCTCTCGCCGAAGACATAAAGCTCGTACTCGGGGTCTCCCGTCATAAAGTCCCTGACAACGACTACAGGTCGCGCTAGGTCCTCTTCCTTTAAGCCATGTGGTATCTTTACCACGGTCTCGAGCGAGTAGACTTTCTCGACCTGTCCGTTCTTTATGTAGATTACAGTGTCAACTATCGAGGGTATCATGCCGAGCTCCACTCTGCCTATGAACCTCTGTACCGCGTCTATTGGACTCGTAGCGTGAACTACTCCAACCATACCTACGCCTGCAAGCCTTAAATCTGCGTAGATCTGAAAGTCCCGAGTGTCCCTCATTTCGTCGTAGAAAGTGTAGTCGGGCCTCGATAGAAGCAAAACGTCATGTATTTCCTCGGATGTCGCGTGTGACTTCGAGTACTGTGTGATTTCTGGTGGCAGGTGCATGTCTCTAGGGGACTCTATGGTCTTGACGACTTTACCCTTCCTGTGATAGTACTCGGCCAGGGCCTGCGCGAAGGTCGTTTTACCCATACCGGGCGCGCCCGCGACAAGAATGCCCTCGGCTTGCTTCTCAAGTCTGTCAATGAGTTTTTTCGGAAGGTTGTAGTCTTCAAGTCTTAACTTGGCTACCGGCCTGACCGCGGTTATCTCTATGCCATCCGAGAAAGGTGGCTTTGTTATGACGATTCGATAGGTGTCCAGCTGTATTATCACGACACCGACGCCTTCGTACTCGATGAACCCTGTCTGGCTCTCATTCCTAACTCTCTCAAAGATCTGCCTCACATAGTCTTCGAGCTCCTCTCGAGTTAGCGGCTCCTCGCGTAGCTCAACAAAGCTCCACTTGCCAGGTACCCCCTTCTTTGCATAGGGTCGTGCCCCCTCCTTCAAGTGAACCGACATTATATCATGGTCGAAAAGCTCTTCGAGTATGAACTTGTCACGACCTCTTGTCGGAATGTAGAGAACCTCGATGCCAAGAGCCCTAGCTGCCTTAGCTGAGACATCATCGCATGTTACCAAGATCCCCCCGTGCTCATACGCTACAAGACGCGAAATTATATCAGGGTTAGCTTCACGAACCCCCCTCAGGGCCTGCGGCATATCGTATGCATATTCAAGCTCCACAAGCTCCTGCATTGACTCAATAGTCTCGCGTAGCAGGCTAAGCTCCCTTAAGCCAGAGAGTCCACTACTCGCACCCTTCCGCGCAAGCTCCTCAAAATAGTTAATGAGGCTTACATGCAGGATGATACGCCCAGCTACCGTGCCCTCTTTAAGGGCTTCCCGTAGAACCCCGCTTAATATAGCGGAAGTATCAGGTATGTATATCTTCTCGTCTATACTCATTACTTTTACTCGATTCCAGCTACACTAATCGATTTTTAAAGGTTTCGCACAACCTCGATCCAGGGTCAATGATCTACCGTCAATTCTCGTAGACTTTTTACAGGAAGAATGCCACCCCTCAGTTTCTACTGGAAATAGCTTTTATGAGGTGAAAATCAAGTTGTGTATAAAGATGTTTACAGCTTGAGCTTTATTCCACATGTTCCACAAGAAATCAAGGGGTCTGAGAAGGTTATACAAGTTCAGAGGATATTATACAGTTATAAACGTTAATGGTGGCGTGTTGAACGGGGGTTTAAATAACCCCTTGATTTCCACTGGAGCAAGTGGAAGAGTTGGTTAAATCACTGTAGTAACATTATAAACACAGAAATATTTCTGTTTACAATAAATATTGGAGTTAGTAATGAAAAAAGGATAAAAAGGCGTTTTTGTTTTTATACATCTTCTACCTGTACCGTATAATTGTAAGGGTTTAAGTTATATAGCTCAATAACAAATACTGTAACAGGGATTAATGGCGCCTAAGATCAAAATCGAGGACACTCTGCCCTCAGGGGAAAAAGTCACTCTGTCTATCGAAGGAGGCGAACTAGACGAAGCTAAGATACTCCAGCTCGTCTCCGCGTTGAAGTCCCTTAAAGAAACATCCTTGATCGCGTCCCCAGATCCTGGCGAGGAGTCTATCAAGGATAAGATATGGCGCATCATCGTTGAAAACTTCGGCGACGGGACCTGGTTTTCGCTTAAAGACGTGTATAATCTCGCCTCGCGGCAGATCCCGGATCTTAAAATCACAGCCGTATCCACATACGTTACGCGTTTAGTATCTGAAGGTAGGCTTGTAAAGCGCGGGACCAAACCGAACACGCGTTACAGGATAAAGAGCTTGATGGTTAGGGATGTATAGGTCGCAAGGTCCCCGTAGTGGCTCGCTACGGGACCTGGATCAGGGGAACGTATTTAGAGGGAATCGTAAGCCTTTTGCGATGAGAATGTACAGCCCCCTTCCTTGATTGAATTACATTGTGTTAGGTCTTCCGGGAGTACTCGGGTAATAGGAGCTTAGCTATATCGCTCTTTGTAATGATTCCGACCACACGCATCTCTTGCTCTACAAGAACCGCCGGTATGCCCTTCCCAAGCATACGCGCAATAATTCTCACTTTGGTCCCGCAAGGTACTATAGGGAGGGGATCCGACATAACATCAGCTACAGTCAATTGAGGAGCCCTGTCTCCCTCATGCATGAATGCCGTCAATATGTCATCGTCAAACAAGGTCCCGACGTTTTCGCTATTCTCGTCCCGCATGACGGGGAGCTGACTAAACCCTTTTTCCCACATTATCTTTGCCGCCTCTACGAGGCTCGTCTGAGGCTTAACAAAGACGACCGGATAACTCATGACGTCGCACGCGGTTAATTCGTCCTCGACGAAGCTCTTCAAGGCAGAATAAATCCGTATCAACGTTGATACACGAGGGTTAACTTTACCAGCCTCGATCCTAGCGATGAGGCTCTGACTCACTCCTGCCCGCCTTGCTACCTCGCTCTGCGTTAGGCCCGCTTTAATCCTTAACATTCGAAGCTCCTCTGGTGTAGGTATGGGCATACCGTAAAAATGATTAAAGTAATGACTGATATGCATTACGCTTTAGGGAGCAAAGAGTTTTCTTCCACTCCCACATCCATGAGAAAACCTTAATGGCGTAAGCAATATATTTGCCCGATTCAAGATACTCTTGCAAGGAGGGCCGGTAGCTCAGCCAGGTAGAGCACCCGGCTCATAAACAGGCTCAATCGGCCTGTTTGGAGACCGGGGGGTCCCGGGTTCAAGTCCCGGCCGGCCCACTTTAGGGTTACGATTTTTGGGGTGACGATATATATCACGGGATAGTATTGTATTATGGAATAGAAAATGGTGTTTGTGTTTTCACTTAAAAAACTCGCCGTTGTTTTCTCTTTTCTTGCGGTATTAATACTGGTAGTTGTTTTCTCTCGGAGCATTCTCCAGGAGCCCCCGGTGTATGGGCAGGCTGTAGCTCAGTCGCCTGTACAGTTGGATGCTAGGGTGGCTGTGATTAGCGAGGATCAGGAATTTGCCCGTTATGTTAGCGTCGCGTTGAAGCCTAAGACGCTTGCAGTCCTTTCAGTATCGAGGGCGTGGGAGGCGAGAGGCTATGACTTGGTGATCATCGGCTGGGATGCTCTGCCGAGAATTTCAGAGGAGCCGGGGTTCATATTATCTCTTTTAAACTCGTCCAGGGTTCTCGCTGTAGCCGAGCCCCGGCAAGACGCTTTGACGACCCTCTTCTCGCGCATTGTTAAGCCTGTGAGGCTCGGAGAGAAGGGGAGGCCTAGCGACCCGTTTGCGTTCTTGCCGTTGGTCGAGAGGGAGGGCTATCTTGTCCCTGGTTGTGGCTGCAGCGTGATTTTTCTCGGCGCGAAGAGGTCGCCGGGCGGCAAGTTTGTCGTGGACTATGTTGCGGCCGAGCTGTCCTCGAGGGAGATGCTTCCCAGGGCACTCGTTTCAATCATGGAGGATATAGGCGGGTCTCCCCGTGGGGTGAGACCGGAGTCGCTGGAAAACGCCGTCACGCGTATGAGTGTCCCGTTCTTACAGGTGAGTCCTACCTGGGTCTACATCGGAAAATATGCGAGCAAATCTTACGATGTCACCGGTAGGTCTTCCGGCTCTACAGTGGGATACACCGGCTTTGAGATTGACGCGGGCTGGGGCAGCAACTCGTACGACCCGACATGGCACACATACCAGTGGATGTTTACGTTATATTATCATCGGGAATTGACCTTGAACGGGTATAGCCCTCCAGTCAAGGTCCCTCTAGCATGGTTTCCGAATACTGTTACTTTTGACTCTCAAACCTATCTCTGGCCCAGTCAAAGGATAAACCGTGCGGAGCCAGGGGGACCTGGGCGGGATGGGCAGATCAGCGTGACGATCTCATACCCATGGGGTGGAGCCATTACTTACACCCAAAATGTTAATCCCAACGTAACCTACGAGTCATATCTTTCAAGTAGCTACAGCGCGTTCTATGACGGGTACGTCCCTAGTAGAGCGTGGTGGAAGTGGGGGCTTACGAGTTATGACGGATCAGGACAGCAATATTATATGGCGGCCCTCACGACTATGGAGGCCCAGTCCCTCTTATACTTCAAGGTGACGATCAACGCTAACGCATACCTCTATATACCTTCTCTTGGTATCTTGGATACTGCTAGCTCTGGCGAGCACACGATATACTTCCGGGCGGATACGACGGAACTGAGAGCAGTAGGCGAGTCTTAAACTGGTGAATTTTTTACGGTGTCCTCGATCGCTCGGGGAGTTACAACCATTAGATTGTCGAGAATTGTTGATATGTATTAATGGGTCTAGGTTTGCTCGAGTGCTTTTTTCAGGGAGGCCTTCAGGATTTCTAGGCCCACGTCCATTTCCTCGCGTGTTATTACGAGTGGCGGGGCGATTCTAATCGTGCTTAGACCTGACCCTATGACGAGTAGCCCTGACTTGAAGGCGATGTCTAGCGTGTTTTTAAGGAGCTCGGGGTTCGGCGAGCCGTCCGGCTTAACGAGCTCAACGCCTATCATCAAGCCTTTACCTCTGACGTCGCCTATGGATGGGATTTCTTCTTTCATCTCGTTTAGCCTCTTCATAGCGTGCTCGCCGACTCTCTGGGCATTTTCCAGGAGGCGTTCCTGCTCGATTACCTCCAGTGTGGCTATCGCTGCTGCACAGCTCACGGGGTTTCCTCCGAACGTACTGGCATGGGTTCCTGGAGGGAGGTCCATTATTTCCCGTTTGCCTACGAGGGCGCCTAGTGGGAGTCCAGATGCTATGCCTTTAGCGATGGCTATGAGGTCTGGCTCTACGCCCCAGTGCTCTATCGCAAACCATTTTCCTGTGCGGCCGATGCCTGCCTGAACCTCGTCGTCAATGAGTAGTATCCCGTACTTGTCGGCGAGTTTTTTAAGCCTCTTGAAGAAGTCAGGGGGTGGGACTATGTATCCCCCCTCACCGGCTATCGGCTCGAAAGCTATAGCAGCAACCTCCTCTGGCGGGACGTATTTCTTCAAAACCCATTCCTCTATGAAGTCTACGCACCACATGTTGCAGTCGGGATATTTTTGCCTGAAGGGGCACCTGTAGCAGTAGGGGTAGGGAACGTGTACTACGTTTGGGACGAGGGGGCTGAAGCCTTTTCTCTGTACTGGCTTGCTGGCGGTCAGTGAGAGTGCCCCCATTGTCCTGCCATGGAATGAGCCTGAGAAGGCAATGATGTAGGGGCGGGATCCTTTGAAGTGTCCTCTAGCAACCTTTATTGCAGCTTCGATTGACTCGGCTCCGCTGTTCGTATAGAAGACTTTTTTCGGGAAGGTCCCCGGTGTGATCTTTACTAGTTTTTCTGCTAGTTGCACAGGCGTCTCATATAAGAAGTCGGTAAGCGAGTAGTGGAGAAGTAGCTCGGCCTGACGCTTTATAGCCTCTATTACCTTTGGGTGAGCGTGTCCAGTATTGTTTACGCCTATTCCCGAGTTAAAGTCAAGGTATTTGTTACCGTCGGGGTCTTCAAGCCAGACACCATAACCTCTTTTAGCGACGAACGGATACCAGCGTGCGAAGCTCTGCATTATCAGCTCTTGATCTTTCTCGATAATGGACTTGGATTTTGGTCCCGGAGGAGGGGTTTTAATTTCAGGCTTTGACACAGATTTAAGCATAAACAATAAAATATAAACTCTTCCACATTAATTTAGTAATGGATTTGAAATGAATGTATCAGTTGATGTAGTATGGCTTGGGAGAGGAGGACAAGGGGCTGTAACAGCTGCAATGCTGCTGGCCCAGGCCGCCCTCAACAGGGGGTTGTACGCGCTTGCGATACCCTTCTTCGGTGCTGAGAGACGTGGAGCGCCAGTATTTGCATACAATAAGATATCGAGCAGTACTATTTATTCTAGATCACGAGTAGAGCAAGGTGATATAGTCGCAGTTATGGATCCTTCACTGCTCATGTCCTATAAGCTTGAAAAGATCGCTAAGCCGGGAGGCACTATCATCGCATCCGGGACCAAGTGCCCCGAGATCCCCGGGGACTTTAAGACCTATATGTTAGACGCTGTCGGGATAGCCGAAGACCTGGGTTTAAAGGTTGCGGGGTTTGCTCTAGTAAACATGCCAATGCTAGGTGCGGTAGCCAGGGCTAGCGGGCTCGTTGGTAAAACGGAATTAGAGGAAGCGGTGAAACAACTTATCAAGGCGCATGTTGATAAGAACATTGAGGCTGTCAAGAGGGGATGGGAACATGTCAAATCGTGTTGAAATTCTTCTAAGCAAGCCCGTCGTGGGTGCCGTACCTGCTGGAACCTGGAGAACCGAGAGGCCGGTCGTGGATCAGTCAAAGTGCACTCTCTGCGGGATATGCTGGCTCTACTGCCCTGACGGGGTAATCGAGATCACCGATAAAGGGGTCGAGATAGACTATGAGTACTGTAAGGGGTGCGGGGTCTGTGCAGCTGAGTGTCCGATGAAGGCAATAAGCATGGTGAGGGAGGTATGAGTAGGCTTCTCTTGACTGGGAACTATGCTGCGGCTTACGCGGTTCGTGATGCTGAACCCGATGTGATTTCAGCTTATCCTATCACGCCCCAGACTCCCGTGATAGAGAAGATTGCAGACTTTATAGACGGTGGGGAGCTCAACGCCAAATTCGTGCGTGTTGAGTCTGAGCACAGCGCGATGGCAGCACTTATAGGCGCGGCAGGCGTCGGCGCCAGAACGTATACCGCTACTTCTTCACAGGGGCTCTTTTATATGTACGAGGTTATATGGTGGGCTTCAGGCGCGAGGCTTCCGATTGTTATGGGGGTTGTTATGCGTGCGTTGGGTCCCCCTTGGAGCATATGGAGCGAGCACACAGACTTCTATGCACTCAGGGACAGCGGATGGAACATGCTCATGGCTTCCTCTGCCCAGGAGGTATACGACTTTACACTTCTATCGTATCGCGTTGCAGAGGATACGAGTGTGCTCCTGCCAACCGTGGTGGGATGGGATGCCTTTGAGGTTTCACATACATATGAGCCTGTAGAACTCGTAGAAAAATCTAAGGTAAAGGGATTCCTCCCCGCCAAGGGCTCCTGGAAGCCACCGCTGGATGCTCAGGATCCTGCGAGTCTCGGAAACCTAGCTTATCCTGAGGAGTATATACGCATAAGACACGAGATGAGGAAGGCAACTGAACGGGCTCTCGGAGTAATCGAGGCAGCACTCAAACACTTTTCTATAGTATCGGGTCGACAATACTCCTTTTTTGAATGCAGACATTGTGAGGACGCGGATACAATCTTTGTGGTTCAAGGTTCTATTTACGGCGAGGTTCTTAAAGCGGTTGAGGAGCTACGGAGCGAGGGTGTTAAGACAGGTGTTATGAAGCTCTGGCTCTATAGGCCTTTCCCCTACAAGGCGGTCTCAAGGGCCCTTGAAGGGGCAAAGAGAGTAATTGTCTTAGCTAGATCCTCTGTATTTGGCTCCTTCAGTCCACTGGGCGCTGACGTGTCGTCCGCTATTAATCTCAGTAGCGGTGACCAGAAAGTCTTTGATGTAGTGCTCGGTGTTGGCGGGGTTGACGTTAAAAGCAGCGACATAGTATCGATATATAGGATGGTGGCGTCCGGTGGAGAGAGAACTTTCTGGTGGGTGAGATAGGATGGCGCATAAGGTTTTTCCCCGCGAAGAGTACCTGTTGAAGGGGCACGCGGCCTGTCCGGGTTGTGGAGCTACCCTTTTGCTACGACATGTCTTGAAGACTCTAGGACCCGACACATACTTAGTGATACCTGCATGTTGTACCTCAGTGATAGCGGGGCCTCATCCGCGCAGCGCCTTCAAGGTGCCTGTTCTACACATCGCCTTTGCAGCCAGCGCTGCAGCGGCATCGGGGATGTCTGAGGCTCTCGAGAAGCTCGGAAAAAAAGGCAACGTGGTCGTCTGGGCTGGTGACGGCGGGACTGTTGACATAGGACTTCAAGCTCTAAGCGGTGCAGCAGAGCGTGGAAACAATATCATCTATATATGCTATGATAACGAGGCATACATGAATACGGGGATTCAGAAGTCGGGTTCTACCCCGTATAAAGCATGGACCACCACGACCCCAACGGGCAATCCTGGACACAAGAAAGACGTTCCCTCGATAATGGCGGCGCACGGGATTCCTTATGTCGCGACCATCAACCCAGCCTACCCGAACGACATTGCGGCAAAGCTGAAGAAAGCGTCCAATATGCATGGCCTTAAATACATCCACGCCTTCTCACCATGCCCTCCTGGGTGGAGGTATGACCCGGCTCTAACAGTGAAGATCGCGAGGTTAGCTGTAGAAACCGGAATTTGGATTTTATACGAGGTGGAGAACGGCGTTTTTCGACTCACTGGTCCAAGTGTAAGATTAATAGAGAAGAGGAATAGACGGCCCGTAGAAGAGTATCTAAAGCTCCAGGGTCGGTTTTCACACCTAAGTAAGGAGGATATAGAGGCAATACAGTCTAGCGTCGATCAACGCTGGGAAGAGATAGCCTCTCTAGTAAAACAGTGACGCAGACCGGCGTAGAAAACTATATAGGTTTGTCTTTCCCTTCTCTAAAGCTATGAGTTCTGGCGAGAAACCCTACAAGTGTCTACAATGTGGGAGAGAATTTACACGTGAAGAAGTCTTGATGCTGCCTGGCTTCAGATGCCCTTACTGCGGGTTTAGAATAGTGGAGAAGACGCGGCCTCCAATACCTAAACGCGTCAAGGCGATATAACCCCTAAGAGGGGTAACCGGGAGCCCGCCCTAGTGGCACAGGGCGGCGTGGATACATTACACTATAAGAAGGATCGTTTAATAAAAGCTGGTTTTCCACCATAAAAAATAAAAGGGTGAAAATCTAAGGAGTTAGTGCAAACAGGGTCGAAATGAGCGCCGAGATACTTGATAATATATTAAAGGGCGTCTTCAAGGAGCAACAAGTAATAAAGATAAGGGTTGAGAAAAGGAAGGGTCACAGAGATGTGACCATTATAACAGGGCTTGACACAAAGGATCCAGAGTTGAGGAAAATGGTATCAGAGCTAAAATCAAAGCTTGCATGCGGCGGCACCATAAAGGACGACCACGTGGAGCTACAAGGCGATCACAGAGACAAAGTTAAAGAGTACCTGATAGCTCACGGCTTCCCTGAAAGCAACATTTTAGTCGAGTAGTTTCTTTTGAACATTCTATTTTTCTTTTTCACTGCTCTTACACATTCTCAACTTAATTGTTTTCCAATGACCTATATAACTAAAAATGGTCGCGGTAATTCAACTAATCTATTTATACATGTTCAACAAATCTATAAACTGTGAGTGATCCCACACGTATTGCCGAGGAGCTAGCCGAGGCTATGGCTAAGGTTCAGAAAGAGCTCAACGAGACACTTCGAAATATCTGGGCGAAATATTCTTCACTGTACCCAGAAAAGCTTCGAGTGTATGACCCCCTCTACGATATAGAGGACAGAGGTGAGAGCATTGCAGTCTACTTGGACGTGCCAGGCTTCAAGAGGAATGAGATACGGATAAGGGTAACTGAAGACTCCCTTGAGGTGATAGCTGAGAAAGCCGAGGAAAGAGTAAAGGAAGAAGGCGAAAGGAAGTATGTCCAAAGGCAAAGGCTATACAAGCAAATATACAAGAAGATAATCCTACCCGTAAAGGTAAGGCCTGAACAGGCACGAGCAAGGCTGGAAGACGGAGTCCTAGTAGTTATACTGCCTAAGAGCGGAGCGGAGCGCGAAGTAGAAGTCAAGCTGGAATAGCCACCCGTCCTGCGGCACTGGGACCGGCTCCCGGGTCAACACTCTCTTGAGGTTATTCTCTGGCTCCTGGTGGCTGTATTTTGCTTTTTTCTTGACGGGTGATACGACTCCGCTGTGTGGGATGTAGGTCCCGATTCACGTTGGTTTGAGCGAGTTGTATCCCACTCTTCTGGTTATGTTCAAGCATGCATTGATGTCAGCGTTTATCTCTAGGCCCCAAGTCTTGCACACGCATCGAAGCTTTC
>NZ_JBMFLX010000015.1:0-29210 GCF_049970975.1 Infirmifilum sp.
GGGTAATGCAAAATCCTGCTGTTTTATTATAAAAATTACAAGGTTACCTTGATGTTTTTATGCTTTGATTAAATCAGGTGAGGGTGGAAAGGCTTAGACGAGTGGGGTCAGCACTCAAGATCTCGGTCATCCCATTAGGGGTCTTGGCCTGCCTGGGTCATCATCTCCCTTCTTGTAGTGGGTATGGCGGCCCTAAAAACTTAGCTTCTTACACGCATTATCTTGTATCTTCCCATTACCTCCCATACTTCTACTTCTGCTCCTTCTGTTATCTTGCTCCTTATCTCCTCCTCGGTGGGCATAGGTACTTCTATTGTGGAGTAGTCGTCTAGGCTCATCAGCATCAGGGAGTCGCCTGTAACCGAGACTACCTGTGCGTTGAACTTCCTGATAATGGGGACGTCTACCCGGGCATCCGTGGGAACCACTATGCTCCTCTTGGCGCCGTCGAAGAACCCTATTCCAACTATTCTCGCCTTAGCCGAGCCGTGTTTCCCAGTCTTGCTCTTCTCAACCTCTACGACTCTGCATGGCTCGCCGTCGATTACTACGAAGGAGCCGACCTTGATATTCCCCGCTTCTTCTGGACGTGTACTCATATTTGCTCTTGCTCTCTTCGACTTCGATACTTAAAAATTTAACCGGTTTATTCGAGGACGAAGACCTGGAGCTTTGGCTCGACAGGCTCAAGATACTTTCTAAGCGCCCTTGGGACGCGGATCACGCCGTCCGGTGTCTGGTAGTTCTCGACTATGGCTGTTATTGTGCGCTGTATGGCGAGGGCTGTGCTGTTCAGCGTGTGGACGAACCCCTTGCTCGGCGCGCCTCTAGCCTCGGCGTACCTAATATTGAGGCGGTAGCTCTGCCAGTCCGTGCAGTTGCTGCAGGAGACCATCTCGCGATACTTTCCCTGGGCCGGCATCCAGGCCTCTAGATCGTACTTCTTAGCGGCGACAACCCCTAGGTCCCCAGAGGCTATGTTTACTACCCTGTATGGGATGCCTAGGCCCTGCCAGAGCTCCTCTGCGTTCCTTATGAGTCTTTCATGCCACTCCCATGACTCGTCCGGGTGAGAGAACACGAACTGTTCCACCTTGTTGAAGTGGTGTACACGGAAAATCCCCTTCATGTCCTTCCCGTGTGCGCCCGCCTCCTTCCTGAAGGAGGGGCTTATACCCGCGTACAGGAGCGGGAGGTCCTTCTCAGGGATCACGTCGTTCACATGTAGGGCGGCTATAGGGTGTTCAGCTGTGCCTATCAGGTAAAGCTCTTCACCCTCGATCTTATACACCATGTCCCTGAAGTCATCGAAGCTTATAACGCCCTCGAGGACTTCTCTCCTAAGCATGAGGGGTGGCTGGAGAATAGTAAACCCCTTCTTGGCGAGGCTCTCAAGGGCGTACATCGTCAGCGCGAGGTCAAGCCACACGAGGTCGTTGAAGGTGTAGTAGAAGCGCGAGCCAGCGACCTCAGCCGCCTTCTCGGTCCCCGTTAGCCTCTTCCCCTCGAGGAAGTCCGCGTGTCCAACGGGCCTCCAGTCAACAACCTCGTAGTCCACCTTGAACCCCTTCCCCTCCGTCTCAGCAAGGAAGGCGTCGAGGAACTCTCTGGGAACCCTCGGCCTACCCCAGTACCTGACGGGGGCGTTGTAGCTGTCGTCAGGACCTATGGGCACGCTTTCATGGATTACGTTCGGGATCTTTCGGAGGATGTTTTCCCTTTCTTTCTCGAGGTTTGCAAGCTCCTGCTCTATGGCCTGTATTTTTTCGCGGAGGCTCCTGGCCTGTGATACAGTTTTTTCCCTTTCGCCGGGAGGCAGCCTACTTATCTGCTCGGATATCTTATTCAACTCATGCCTTGCGTCATCGTACTCTCTTTTCTTTGCCCGCCACAACTCGTCCAGGCGAATGGCCTCGTCTACAAGGGATGTGTCCATGAACCTTGCCTTGAGGTTCCATCTTAGCTTTTCAGGGTTGTTTCGCAGATAGTATAGGATGCTCCACATAATGGCTCTACCGGGCTTGATGTCATATTCTTGCATGTAATAAATTCTTTTATTCAACATAAAAACAAAATACTTGGAGTGCCAACTCTTTCATGGTAACATGACGAGTGTCGGAGAGCTTAGCGAGATGATGAGAAGCTACACGCGGAAGTTCAGCGAATACGTTGCCAGGAAAGACTATGACTCGGCTATACAGCTGGGTCTCCAGGTTCTAGAGAAGCTTCTCAAGATTGCTAGCGAGGAGATAATTGCAAACATCTCCGACCCGAGTGTCGCAAAGATAGGTCAGGAGATACTGAAGAACTACGAGAGTACTCTTTCATACGTGTCCGGGGTCATGAACGGCCTGAAGTACGTGTCTCCCATATACGCGCTGGGTGAAAAGGAGCAGCTGGTAGGACTTGTAGCGAGCTCGGTCTCAGAGCTATTCAACTTTATAATGGGCGCTCTACTTATAGTCGCGTCTATACAGGGGAGGGCCTCGACAGAGGAGAGCTTTGGAGTAGTCTAGGTCTTCGGCTCTTCAAACGGTTTTATATCCACTACCTCTATATCCGAGCCAGGCACAAGTGAAACCTTCTCTCTGAGCTCCTTGGGTATCGTGAACTGACGCGAGTCTGTGTACTTCGTCTTTAGAAGTCTCGCGGTGAAGCTGTGCTCTTCCCCGCCAACCCTGATGGTGATTATTGCCTTCTCTATGCTTTGGATGTTGAGCTTTCTAACGAGACTCGCAGGTATGAGGACTTGGTTGTTTGAGTAGACCCTTATCCTGTAGGGAAGGGACTCTATAGTGAGGCCGCGGGTCCCCCTCCTTGGCTTTTCTCCCAAGCTATCCACCTCGTTTATCTTCTTTTTCAAATTGTTTTATATTTTTTGTCATTAAGAGCCCAGTTAAATAAAAAGGATCTCTACACTCTGGGCTTAATCCCTCGCGAATTATTGACCAATAAACGCGATATCTTTTTAAGTAAAGGTAGTTTCGCCTTCATAGTGGTTCAAGTGTTGTCGAAAGCTGATGTTGAGAAGAAGCTGAGGAGTATTTTCAAGGATGCGCAGTTCGAGGTTCAGGTAGACGGCAAAGGGATAAAGGTTGCTATAGACGGAGTAGGCGAGACCCCAGGGGAGCTCTTCACGAAGATAGGCGGCTTTGTCGAGTCTATAATGAAGGTAGCGGGCACGAAGGACGTGGACGTCATCGTGAGCATGCAGGGGAGCGCCTTCGGGGTTGAGATAGAGGTATATTAGTGAGAGCATTCTTCAAGCTTATTTTTCAGCCAGTTTAAGCGGTCTCTCAGGGCATTTACTGCCGCCATGCTGCTCGAGCTTTCGACTTCTCCCACAGTGAACTCCCTAGCATCTCCGCCGGCCATCAACGCTAATTCTAACGCCCAAATCCTCGCCACGGTCTCAGGCACGTAGCCTCCCCCACCAGTCACCAGGACAGGTATGTTTCGCGCAATTGAACTGATGCTCTCAGCGAATCGTATATAGGAGTTCTCGGTGAATCTAAGATCTGTAAGCGGGTCGCCGTCGTGGCCGTCAACGCCCGCCTGGATGATCAGGAATTCGGGCTTATAGTGTTCTAGCTGTGGTACTATGATTTCTTCGAGGGCGAGCTTGAAAACGTCATCACCTGAGCCCAGGGGCACTGGAATGTTTATATTCTTGCAAAGCCCCTGGCCATCCCCTAGTTCGTCGATCCATCCTGTACCGGGATAGAACCCGTAGCCATACCCGTGAACGCTTATCTTGAGGACGTCCTCACTATAAAGTATCTGCTGCGTCCCGTCGCCGTGATGCGCGTCAATGTCAACTATCGCGATTCTTCCCACCCCCTGGCTTCTCAGCCACAGCGCTGCCACGGCCAGGTCATTGAAAACACAGAAGCCGCCTGCGGCGCGACGCCTAGCGTGGTGAAAGCCGCCGTTAGGGGTGAAGCCTATGCCCGGCTTTTCTCTAAGGAGACGTGCCAGCGTCAAGGTACTGCCTACAGCCTTTAATGCCGCCTCGAATACCTGTGGGTAGGCTGGGGTGTCGCCGTAGTCGAGGAGGCCTCTCCCCTCCCTCGACCTCTGCTTCACGAAGTCTACGTATTCGGGGTCGTGCGCTAGCAGGAGCTCCTTCTCGGTGGCAGGCTCCACTGGTACCCTGCTCACGGGGAGCCTTCTCTCGAGTCTTGGGAGAAACTCCTCGTAGAATAGTCTTATTCTCCGGGTCCAGTTTTCTCGAAGGGAGGCAGGCGTGAAGGATATTCTTGTAAGCTCCTCAGAGTAGGCGACGTAAACCTCACGCATAACTGCCACAAGGTTATTTCGAGAACCGTACAGAAATACCTTACCCCGCCGTGTCAGACTTCAACCGAAGTTATTAAATGATGGTAAGTGACAAGGCTTATTACAAACACCTTCTTAATACATCCGACAAGAAAATGAAAGAGGAGATCTATGAGGTACGATGGCATGGTCGTGGAGGACAGGGAGTTGTGACCTCAAGCGAGCTTCTAGCACTTGCGGCGCTGCGTGAGGGTAAGCACGTCTATCATGCGCCGGAGTTCGGCCCTGAGAGACGGGGCGCCCCCGTAAGGGCCTACACGCGGATAAGTACTCACCCAATTGAGCTCCACTCGAGCATATATACTCCCGACGCCGTCGTGGTTATAGACCCCTCTCTCCAAAGTGAGGTGCAATCCGTGACCCATGGGTTGAGGGAGGGCGGCCTCCTGGTAGTCAACGCGTCAACGCCTCACGAGGGTATAGTCGAGGCGGCGAAGAAGCTTAAGGCTGGCCTATGGTTTGTCGACGCCTATAGTATCGCCATGGAGGTTTTCGGCCGTCCCTTCTACAACACCCCGATGCTGGGGGCCTTCGTGAAGGCAAGCGGATTGGTGAGCATTAATACTGTCCTGGATGTTGTAGCCGAGCGGTTCGGCAAGGAGTCAAAGCTGGCTGAGAGCAATGTTCAAGCTGTTAGGAAGGCTTACGAAATGGTGAGAAGGTTATGAGTGAGAGTATAGTATTAAAGCTTAAGACTTGGAAGGATCTGCCTATTGGAGGCGTCATCCCGGAGCCCAGCACGAGCCTTTATAACAAGACGGGGAACTGGCGTGCCATGACCCCGGTTCTCGATGAGAAAAAGTGTATAAAGTGTCTCTTATGCTGGATCCACTGCCCCGAGCCTGCCATAATACGGAAGGACGACGACTCCGTGAAGATAGACTACGATTACTGCAAGGGATGCGGCATATGTGCAAATGTTTGTCCTGTACACGCTATCGAGATGAAGCTAGGGGTGTGAGTGTATGAAGGGTAAACTTGTGGGAATGAACGGTGACAGGGCTGTAGCCTTCGCGGCTAAGCAGGCAGATGTCGACGTTATCTCGGCGTACCCGATAACCCCCCAGACGATAATCGTCGAGACGCTCGCCGAGTACGTGAACAACGGCGAGCTTAACGCGGCCTTCATCCCGGTGGAGAGCGAGCACTCCGCCCTCTCTGCAGCCGTGGGCGCCTCGCTCGCTGGCGCTAGGGTTTTCACGGCTACGAGCAGCCAGGGATTAGCGCTTATGTGGGAGATACTATGGATAGCCGCAGGCCTGCGGACAACAATAGTCATGGCCATGGGTAACAGGGCCCTCTCTCCAAACATCAACATTCACTGCTCTCACGACGACGCTTACGCGGCGCGAGACACGGGGTGGCTGCAGTTCTTCGCCGAGAACGTGCAGGAGGCCTATGACTTGACCTTGATGGCCTTCAGGATATCCGAGGATCACCGCGTGCTGTTCCCGAGCATAGTTAACCTGGACGGCTTCATACTGACGCATGCTACTGAGGGGCTGTATGTGTTGGATGATGAGGACGTTAAGGCATTCCTGCCCAAGAAGAAGCCTGTGAACCCGATCGACCCGAGTAAGCCGATGACCTATGGTCCCCTAGACCTTTTCGACTGGTATATGGAGCACAGGCGCTTGCAATACGCCTCCTTCATGTCTACGCCTCCCGTTATAAAGGAGGTCTTCGAGGAGTACGGGAAGCTCTCAGGAAGAAGATACACGCCGGTGAAGACCTTCAACGTTGAGGGGGCTGAGGTCGTGCTGATGGTTCTAGGCAGCTCGGCGGGAACTGTTCGCTATGTATCCAGGAAGCTTGCCGAGAAGGGTAAAAAGGTGGGTGTTGTAAGCCTTACCCAGTACAGGCCCTTCCCGGTTCGTGAGCTTATCGAAGCGTTGAGCGGCGCGTCGGTAGTGGCGGTCATGGATCGCAGCGTCAGCTTTGGGAGCCCCGGCGCCCAGCTCTTCATGGACACCTCGACGGCCCTCCTAAAGGCAAAGAGGAGACCCTTACTATTCAACGTCGTCTACGGGCTCGGCGGGAGGGATCTAACACCGGGAGACGTCGAGAAGATCGTTATGAAGGCTGAGGAGGTTTTAAGGAGGGGTGAGACCCCCGAGGAACCTGTATGGGTAGGAGTTAGAGGTGAGGAGTAATGGGTGAAGCCAGGTTTATTAAGACTTTAAAGGAGGTTCCCCGAGTAGAACACTTTGCACCTGGGCACAGGCTCTGCGCCGGCTGCGGTATACCACAGGTTGTCAGGATGGCTTTGAAGGCTGTCCCGGACCCGAAGGTTGTAGTGAACGCTACGGGCTGTCTCGAGGTGGCGACTACGATATTCCCTTACACGAGCTGGGGTGTTCCCTGGGTTCATGTAGCCTTTGAGAACGCGGCAGCTGTCGCCAGCGGGATAGAGTCGGCATTCAAGATCCTTGAGAAGAAGTACGGCAAGCAGCGTCCAAAGGTCGTAGTTTTCGGCGGTGACGGTGGCACCTTCGATATAGGCTTCCAGGCTTTGAGCGGCGCCCTGGAGAGAGGACACGACATGATCTACATATGCTATGACAACGAGGCCTACATGAACACGGGTATACAGAGGAGTGGTGCAACGCCGAAAGGTGCACATACAACTACGAGCCCCGCAGGCAAGGTTATCCCGGGCAAGCAGGAGAGGAAGAAGAACCTCATAGAGATAGCCATAGCTCACGGCATCCCATACGCTGCAACGATGAACCCAGCATTCCCCGTAGACATGTACAACAAACTCGTGAAGGCTGCGTCTATTACAGGTCCCGTAGTCCTCCACTACTATACGCCATGCCCTACCGGGTGGTACTTCGACCCTTCAAGGAGCATCGAGGTTGCACGTCTAGCGGTTCAAACCAGGATCTGGCCCCTCTACGAGTATGAGAACGGGAAGATTAGGATAACCGTCCCAGTCAAGGAGCCGAAACCCATCGAGGATTACTTCAAGCTACAGGGGAGGTTCAGGCACCTGCTCGAACCCCAGAACAGGGAGCTCCTGGAAGAGATTAAGAGGGATGTGGAGAACAACTGGAACCGCCTCGTAAAGCTTGCCTCTCAGGGTTAAGGCTAACACTAATAAATTTTTTATAACGTTGCACGCTTACTTTTTCTCTTGAGAAAAACGTGGAGGATAACAATATACATGCTATATTCCGCGAGCTCTGCCCTAACTGCGGCGGGCCTGTGACGGATCAGAGGCTGGAGAACAGGCTACCCTGCCAGGTCTGCCTCCCCTCGACTAAAACGCTCCGCGGGGCTCCCGACAACCTCTCCACCCCGGAGTACGTCTCATATATGAAGGATCTTGTTTTACGGCTTGAGAAGAGGGGTCGCGTTGGCAGGTTAGGCGAGGTAGTCAAGCTGGAGGAGGAGCTTTCTAGTTTCATAGATTTCTTCGAGAAGGCTGTGGGTAGTAGGCCCTGGTCTGCCCAGGTCACATGGGCTAGGAGGGTTTTAAAGGGCTCCAGCTTCGCGGTCTTAGCGCCAACCGGAGTCGGGAAGACTGTTTTCGGGCTTACGATGAGCCTCTATCTTGCCTCTAAGGGCGGTAAGGTTTACCTCGTTTTGCCTACCACGACGCTTCTCGGACAGGTCTACGATAAGGCCCTACAGTTCGCCTCGAGGGTGGGCTTTGACCGAGAGAGGATAATGGCTTATCACGGAGGACTCTCACCCAAAGAGAGGGAGGAGGTACTGGACAGGGTGTCTAGGGGTGATTACTCGGTTCTTTTAACGACCGCGCAGTTCCTCGCAAGGAACTTCGAGTATCTCAAAGGTGCCAGGTTCGACTTTGTATTCGTGGACGACGTTGACTCTGTCTTGAAGTCCTCGAAGAATATTGACAGGATACTTGTCCTGCTAGGCTTCTCGGAGGAGGAGATCTCGACAGCCCTGGAGCTAGTCACGCTTAGGGCAAGGATGCTGATCATGCAGCGGAACAGGAAGCATGCGGAGAATAATGCTGACGAGCTTGAGAAGCTTCAGTCGAAGCTTGAATCTATGCTTGCTAGGAGCGGGAAGAAGGGTGTCCTCGTCGTGTCGACAGCCACCGGGCGTGCGAGGGGGCAGAGGGTCAAGCTTTTCCGCGAGCTCCTTGGCTTCGAGGTCGGCTCTAGGAGCGAGCAGCTGAGGAATGTTCTAGACGTCTATGCTTTGAGTAGCGAGTTGGATTTAACCGATAAAGCAGTGGAGCTCGTGTCCACTCTGGGACCTGGAGGCCTAGTGTTCTTTCCAATCGGTACACCAGAGGATAAGCTCGCGAAAATGGTCGAGAGGCTTGCGGCAAGGGGATTGAAGGCTGAATACGTTTACGGCAAGGCAAAAAGAAACCTGTTAGAGCGTTTTAGCAGCGGGGAAGTAGGAGTTCTTGTCGGTGTTGCGAGTTACTATGGCCTTCTCGTGAGGGGCTTGGATTTACCCCACGTCGTCAAGTATGCCGTCTTTGTCGGCGTCCCAAGGTTCAAGTTTAGGCTTGTGCCCGAGGAGCTCACGCCGAACAGGCTTTTACAGCTTGCATCGAATCTCGTTTCAATAGTCGAGAAAGGCGATGCCGTGGAGATAAACCGTCTAGTGGCGAACATAAGATCTCGTATTCTCCAGCTCGACGCCTCTCAGTACAGGACTCTCCAGGAGTTGTACATGCAGGGGGTGACCAATGGGCGTTATGCTTTTCTCGTGAAGAGCTTGCTGAGGCTTCGGGACCTTGTGGTAAAATACCTCTCGGATCCATCAGTGCTGGAGAGGCTATCCGAAGAGACTACAGTAAAGATGTTTAGGGAGGAGGGTCAATACTACGTCATACTGCCCGACGTCTACACTTACCTGCAAGCATCCGGGAGGACTTCCAGGCTTTATGCAGGGGGTATCTCGAAAGGGCTTTCGATAATTCTCGAGAACGACGCTGTGCTCCTAGAGAAATTCTTCAGGGCGATAAGATTCTACACTGGTGAATCACAATGGAAGAAGCTCGAGGAGGTAGATCTTGGAAGAATAATGGAGGAGGTCTCGCGTGAACGTGAGGTCATCAAGGCCATAATTGAGGGTAGAGCCTCGGCTGCTCTCGCCAAAGATCTCGTCAAGTCTGTGCTAGTTATTGTCGAGTCACCCACCAAGGCTAAGACAATTGCAAGCTTCTTCGGGAAGCCTAACAGGCGTAGAATGGGGAGTCTCTTCGTATACGAGACCACGACGGGAAATAGGATCCTGCAGATCGTCGCGTCGCAAGGCCACGTGTACGACCTTATAACGTCAACGGAGTTCTTCTTCAAGAACTATTCCCTCAACAAGTACGGCGTGCTGGTTAATCCCGAAAAGAACGCCTTTGTCCCCGTCTTCACCTCTCTGAAAAAGTGTCTGGATTGCGGGCGCCAGTTCACGGACTACAAGGCAGACGGCAACACATACAACGTTGGAGGTAAGGGGTCGACTCTCAAGCGCTGCCCATACTGCGGTAGCGACAGGGTTGTCGACAAGATGGATCTTGTCTTGAAGCTTCAGGACCTCGCCTACGAGGTGGATGAAGTTCTCCTGGCTACCGACCCGGACACCGAGGGAGAGAAGATTGCCTGGGACATCTACGTTACTTTGAAGCCCTTCACACGCGTCTTGAGGAGGATAGAGTTCCACGAGATAACGCGTAAGGCCTTTCAGGAGGCTCTCGATAACCCACGCGACGTCAATATGAACCTTGTGAAGTCCCAGTTTGTCCGTAGGATCGAGGATCGCTGGGTTGGCTTCGCGCTCAGCAAAAAGCTCCAGGAGAACTTCGGGATGACGTGGCTCTCCGCGGGACGTGTCCAAACCCCAGTTCTGGGATGGGTTATCGATAGGTACAGGGAGTCCATGAAGAGCGTTAGACCCGTGTTCAAGGTAGTTCTAGAAAACAACGTTTACCTCATAATAGAGGATGTTCAACTTGACGGCAAGCGTCCGAGCATTGTAGCCAAGGCGCTTCAAGGGAGCGAGGTCATCGTTGAAGAAAAGGCTACCGAGGAGAAGCTCCTAAACCCGCCACCACCCTACACCACGGACACAATGCTGCGCGACGCGAACGAGTTGCTTGGTATGAGTGCGGACGTCGCCATGAGGGTGGCACAGCAGCTCTTCGAAAGCGGCTTGATAACCTATCACAGGACGGATAGCACAAGGGTGTCAGACGCAGGTATAAACGTGGCTAGGACGTATATCTCGGAGAAGTTTGGATCGGAGATGTTCACTGCCAGGAGGTGGGGGTCTGAGGGGGCCCACGAGTGTATTCGTCCCACGAGGCCCATCGACGCCGAGACGCTGTCTCTCCAGATTCAGCAGGGGGTGATCCAGCTCCCGATCCAGCTAACGCGTCAACACTTCGCACTGTACAGGCTGATATTTTCAAGGTTTATGGCTAGCCAGATGATGCCCGCCCGCGTCAAGGAGAAGGTTGTGGAGGTGAAGTCGGAGTACTTCGCAAAGGAGTACCGGTTTGTTGCCGGGGTCGTTGAGGAGGGTTTCCTGAAGGTTCAGCCTCTACGCCAGGCGTTCAGACTGGAGCCGGGGAGGTACAGGGTCGTCGACGTAGACTATAAGAGAAGGCCTTTGATTCCACTCTACTCCCAGGCTGACATTGTGGGCCTCATGAAGGAGAAGAACATAGGCAGGCCGTCGACTTACGCTGAAATCATAAGAAAGCTTTTCGCGCGCAACTACGTTATAGAAGTCAAGGGTGGGAAGCTTGTTCCAACCAATCTCGGTCAACGCGTGTACCAGTTCCTCTACGATAACTTCAGGGACTACATATCAGAGGACACGACGAAGAACATCCTAGAGCGGATGGATGAGGTTGAGAAAGGAGAGCGTGACTATAGGGACGTCCTGAAAGAGTTTTACGGAGAGTTGTTGAAGATCGAAGAGACAAGGTGCCGAGTATGAATGGACGTGCATTCTATATAGGGCGCTTCCAACCATTCCATTTGGGCCACCTTAACGCTTTGAAATGGATTCTCTCGCGTGAAAAAGAGGTAATCATAGGCATAGGCAGCGCACAACAAAGCTTCGAGCCGAAAAACCCGTTCACGGCTGGAGAACGCGCCCTCATGATATGGGAGGCGCTCAAACAGGAAAACCTGTTGGAGCGGGCCTTAATAGTTATGGTGCCGGACACGTACTCTGAACACTCGAAGTGGATATGCAACATTAGGACGTACGCTCCGACCTTCGACACCGCATACACCAACGACGAGCTTTCACGACTACTATTAGAGGAGGCCGGCTACCAAGTGTCGCCCATACCATTCTTCGACAGAGAGAAGTACTCCGGGACTTCCATAAGGCTTCTTATGGCTCGAGGCATGCAGTGGCGAGACCTCGTCCCCCAAGCAACAGCCAAGGTAATCGACGCTATAAACGGAGAGCAAAGGGTTCAAAGGATATATAGGCTCCACGGCATTGTCTAATACCCGCTCTGCGTCATTGGGGCTGGCTCCCTAAACTCATTCTCAACGCCTGAGTCACAATCCTGAGCATTTCTTTCCGAGAACTTTTCCGAGAGAAGGTGCGGCCGCCGGGATTTGAACCCGGGTTCTCCGCGCGTGCAGGGCGCTCTGCGGCGTGGAAGGCCGCCATCCTTCCAGACTAGACCACGGCCGCACCAGAATTGTAGAGGACTACTTAATTCATATATTTTTCTCTATTCCTGGACGATGAACTGCATCCTGAGACCGTTCGAAAAGTGACAACTTTAAAAACATGGACTCACCATATAAATCGATGACGGCTACTGCTTACGTTCTTATTAATTGTGACATAGGCAAGGAGAGAGCTGTTTTAGAAGAGCTACGGAAGGTTCCAGGCGTTATAGAGGCCAACCTCCTTTACGGCGTCTATGATATAATAGTCAAGATATCGGGAAAGGATGAGCGCGAGGTTCGCGAGACGGTTTTAACGAAGATTAGGCTTCTCCCGGGCGTCAAGCGAACCCTGACGATGCCGGTCGTAGAGGTCTAGGTTGAGAAAAGTTTTTATTAGTGTTTTTAGGGCCCTCCCCCCGACGTTAAGCCTTCACCGCATATAACAGTGTTTTCTAGGTCTCAACACATGCGATGCAGCGAGTGCGGTGGATTAGTGGTTTTTGACCCGAGGGGGCATTATGTTTGTACGTCCTGCGGTAGAGTTATACAGCAGGGCTTCGATGATACAGTTCGATTCTCTGAGGGCTCCCAGGCTCGAAAGGCCGTTTTAAAGCTGGATCCACGCTTGAAACAGCTTAACGATTTAGTCACGGGACGTTTTTCTACAGGCCATGCCTGGAGAATACTATCCGCGGTCTCACTGGACTTCAACTTGACCCATGAGACACGTACACGTATCATTGAAGAATACGAGATCTTGTTGAGACGTGCCGCTAAGAACGGGTTGAGGATCTGGAAGAAGTCGGCGCTCCTAGCTTTTCTTGTATATTTTGAGGTCAAGCGGTCGAGGCCCAGGACGGGATTAAGGGAGGTTGTAAAGGTCTTTCGGCTACGCGGCTTTAAGCTCAGTACAGGAGACTTGATACACATAATACCGGTTGTCCGCGCGCTGGGCTTTCTTCATGACGGGTGGGACGGCGAGTTGGAAGAGCTTCTAGAGAAGGTTGCCGCAATAGCTCCAAGGGAGGAAGTCAGAAGGCATGTTAGATTAATACTTGGCCGCATTAGACGCTTCTCGACGGGTAGGAGTAGGCGAAATGTTCTAGCCGCGGTTATAGCTGTCGTATTGAATCGGCTAGATGCTAGGTTGAATCTTTATTTTATCTCAAAGGCACTAGGAATACCCTATAGTTCTTTGCGTGCCAATGTAGCGCTGGTAGAGTCACTCCTTCTCGAAACTGGTCTCGAGCAATATGTCGGCTAGCCTCTTAAAGAATTCTGTACAGGGTAACAGGCACAAGAAGCCTTTCCAGTGACCATATATAACCCAGCTTTCATTAAGGGGGCACTCTTTTAGCGCAACGAGTGATAAAAGATCCTCTTCACCATCCACATATACTATGCTCTTTCTATCCTTCTTTGCCTCCTCAATTGCACTTTTAATAGCCTCTATGCATTCTTGAGAAATCGTACCTGGGTCATTAACGCAATTATAGGAGTTCGCCGCGACAACACCTTGAATGCGCATGCTGCGTCTAGTCTTACCGTCTACCACAGCCACATCGCTACGCCCGTAAGCGGCAAAGTTGTAAGAGACGACATCGCCGACCGTGATGAGTAAGGGCTCAGGACCGCAAAGCCCCAAATCCTTGATAAGCTGGATGGAAAAGCGGATGGACTCCGGCGGCTCTCTGAATACAAGGAAGCCCCAACCATAAGAAAGCGCTTGGCGCGCCTCATTTTTCAAGACCAGCCTTGTATTCACAAAAACCTAAGGAAGGAAGCATCATGATAAGCTTTGTTGAAGGGATCAAGGGTTGGCTCGAAAATTGTATTGGGGTAAACCTGGGAGGGCCCGGACCGGGATTTGAACCCGGGTTCACTGGCTCTCTGCGCGCTGCCTGTGGGTTCGCGCTCCACAGGCCAGCGTGTTATCCAGGCTACACCATCCGGGCCCCTGTTAACCGGATTTTTAGGAAAATTTATGGTTTTCGGGTTTTCCCGACGGCACGTTTTAATCTATATGCATGATTTGAACCCGGGTTGTTGGTGGTGGAGTGCCTTAGGAGGGCGTACTCTCTAAGATTTCGTAAACAACTAGGGCAACACATGCTCGTCGATGAGAGGTTTGCCTCGATGTTTGCAGAGGTCGTGGATGAGGGTAGCGTTGTGTACGAGATAGGCTGCGGGCTCGGAAGCTTGACTTTGCCTTTATCGAGGGTCGCAAGCTACGTTTTTTGTAGCGAGATTGACCCCTCACTCGTAAAACTTCTCAAGGAATGTAGAGGGGGGATGGGGAAAGTAGATGTTGTTCTAACGGATGCAGTCTTCTTTACAACTAGTAAAAGTAGACACGTTGTCGTCTCGAATACTCCCTTTTATCTCTCCTCAAGAATTATAGCAATGCTTTGCCGTGACGCCTCCCTGGTTTACGCGGTTCTAGGTATTCAGAGAGAGGTGGGTGAGAGAATGCTTGCCCCTCCCGGAACAAGTATTTATGGAAGGCTCTCCATACTTACACAGCTATGCTTCTCAGTCGAGAAACTATTCACGATACCACGTGAAGCCTACAAGCCCAGGCCTCACGTTGAGACCGTTGTGGTGAAGCTGATACCCCGGAAGGAGCTCTCACCTGAAAGCATTGAAGCCGTTGAGTCCTTCACAAGATCAGTATTCCCTTATAGGAGAAAGAAACTCTCGACGGGTATAGTTCTGGGATATGGGCTTAAAAAGGAAGAGGTGCGCAGGATCTTGAGCGAGTCGGGTGTAGATCCGGATAAAAGGGTAGACGAGATTTCGCCCGACGAAGCTTTAAGCTTAGCACTAAAATTTTCTCTTACAAGCCGAGGGCTTTCAACTCCTCGGGGGTGAAGGTTCTACCTGACTCGGTTCGCGGGAGGTATGCTCCGCCCGCAAATGTGTAGCCACACTTCTTGCAGGACCATATCCCGATGCTAATCCTCCTCAGGCTTCCCACTGTTTGGCACCTTGGGCATCTATGCTTGGCCTTCATCTTGCTCTCAATGGCAGCCGTTTTTTTGCGCAGTGTAGCGCCATAGCGCGCACCAAACCTCCCAGCTCTTCCAACGATTTTTGTATGCTTACCCATAAAGCATCGCCTTTTAGGGTTCAATCCCGCTGAATATATTTTTTATCATTGCTCCTGACTACTAATCGGAGGCAGCTTTTCGAACAGCTTCTTCGATACCTCTATCGCCATGTCTCTGGCTCGAAGCAACTCGCTTGGCTTTATAGAGCCGTCACCGCTCTTTTGGATAGCGGAGATCTTCCCGTCTTCTGTTACACCGAATGTTATTTTTGCATCACAGACGAGCTCCTCTTCTAGGCTGGGGTCGACGACCATATAATCCCCGATTTTTGCCAGGGTTACGTAGACTATCCTACTACGCACAGGCAAGGGGACTTTCTCCTCTAGGATTGTTATCCTCCCGTTTTCAACCGTGGTCTTAGGCATTTTAGAGTTGAGCAGGGCGCTCATCGCGGCTAGACCAGCAGCGTCGAGAATATTGCCCGCGTGGTCGAGAGGATATATGTCTACGAAGACAGCCCAAACTTTGGAGCCTGGAATGATAGAAAGTTTCTGCATGTCTATAACCTCGGCACTTCTAAGGCCACGGTCAACAACCCTAGCAAGCTCTATGTCCTCCTCTCCTGGAGGGCCAGGCTCGAAGAAGGGTGAAGCTAAGGGTGAAAGCTCCGCATTGACTATCAGGACTCCTTCGTCTGGAGTATCCCCGAAGGGGGAGCTTAGACCTAGCTTGACGCCTGCAATCACCCTAGTTTCACCGAGTTGTACGAGTGCGGAGCCCTCAGCCTTGCCTATTATCCCCGTCTGAATGGTAATTTGTCTGACTTCCTCGGGACTTCTCCCGTCGAGTCTTTCTCCCTTCCTGAGCGATGCTAGTAGAAGCTCCTTTTTAATTACAGGTAGCACTCGAAGCCTAGAAGCTTCATCACTCACTCTCAGTCACCTCTTGCCTAATCGACTCATACTTGCTTTTTAACGCTTTCACCTGTTCCTCGTATATTCTCTTGATCGGCTTGGAGACCATGGATAATGCCCTTTCTATCTCCTCAGGGGTGAAGACTCCATCCGCCTGTATCAGAGTAACTTCCCCTAGCTTTGGCATCATGGCTATAGGCATGTCCCCGTCTCCGTGTTGATCCTCGAGACCATTAATGTCGAGAACCAGTATGTCCCCTATTTTTCCCACGGCTATAGCTGCTACGAGGTCTCTCATCGCTATTCCAGCGTCTGCAAGGGCTACGGCTGCCGCGATTATACTGGCTGTTCTGGTCCCGCCGTCCGCCTCGAGGATGTTGATAAACACGTCTATCGTCGTCCTGGGGTATTCGTTGAGGAATATGGCGGGGGTCAAGGCCTCCCGTATGACCTTTGAGAGTTCTATCTCGCGTCGGGAAGGCTGCGGGCTCTTCCTCTCAGCGACGCTGAATGGAAGCATCGAATATTTGCAGCGGAGTATGGCTCTGTCGCTTAGAGCCTCATGGCGCGGAGTTACCTCTCGAGGTCCATATACGGCGGCTATAACCTTGTTATTGCCGAGCTCCACATAGGCTGAGCCGTCAGCGTTTCTAAGAACCCCGGCCTCTATTTTCAACGGTCTCATCTCGTCAGGCAATCGCCCATCGCTTCTCCTTCCGTTCTCGTCTAGCAGTTTCACGTTTTTATTCCTCGTCATTCTCCCAGCCTCTCCTTTATAAACTCCTTAATCCTATCCGTCAAGCCCGATATATGAGCTTCTGCGTCTATCTTCTTTATAACCAGGACAGCTATCTCCTCCTTCAAGGGGTCACTACCTACTACAACAACCCTGCCGTTTTGACCGACTATGAGTTGAACCCCGAGCATCTCCTCAATCATAGAGATCATAGACCCCTTCTTACCGATTATCCGTGCGACCTTCTGAGGACTGATCTCCACCAGCGACCCCCTCGGGATTTTACCCAGCTTTGACTCCCTAATACTGACTACCGGGTCCTTTGTGAAGTCAAAGGAGACTATCTTAGCGAGTATCAAGTCGCCCTCATCGAGGATTCTTGCAAGCTCGTTGCGGGAGATGTTGACAGGCTTGGAGGTCACCTCGCTCACGGGAAGAACGGCAGTGTAGGGAGAGTTGATGTCGACAACCCAGTTAGTAAAACCCACCTCCACGATTTTCCCGATGACCTTGTGGCCCTCAACGGGTATGTATTTTCCTTTAAGAGGAATTATCCGTGCGACCTTTCTCTCCTCGTCAACGTACACTACCCCTAGTACCTTAGAGAAGAATTTCTTGTTTACGCGGTAGACATGTCCTTCAATGCTCACCTTTCCCGCCTCGCCTACAGGCTCACCTGGGACTACTATCTGCCTATCCTTAACGTAGAGGTTCACCTCAAACCACCCCTGCCAGCTACACCTGTTCAGTTCTGAGCAGTTTTACATCTCCTTGCCCCTTGGTAAGGCTCGAAACGGTTTCGATTACAGAGGACTGCATTCCGGCAGGAACCTCTAGTTCCACGTTGAGCGAGCCATCCGTGGCGTAGCTCTCCCGTAGGACTTTCCCTATTTTTTGTAATGCGCCGTAAGCCTTGCCGACGTAGGGCGCGGGAATATGCACGGCTAGAATGGCTCTTGCGACCTTTAGGGGTAAGATCATCTTTAGGCTCTTCAGAATATCGTTTACCTGCGCTTCGACGGGCTTGAATGGGTCTATGCTCACCTTAGCTTCTTCGAGGGCTAGCTCAATCCTCTTAGGCGGTATAGGCGTATTTGTCCTAGGATCTATCGTGTTTCTTGACAGAAACTCTATTATCTGTCGCCTCTTCGCCTCTATGAGCTCACGCCTCTGCTCAGCCGTTAAGAGCAGTTCACCCTTCTTTATGATATTCTCAGCGATAACGTAGGGGTCGGTGGTTCCGAAGAACTTCTTCAAGTCGGTCTCAGATGCTTTCAATCCTTGTTTTGCATCACTGTAGATGAACTCGCCCTCGATAATTTCTCGGATATTGACCTTTTCACCGTTCTTCATGGCCCAGGCCTTCTCGGCGTCAACGAAAACCTCAAACCTTTTCCCGCCCTTTTCGAGCCTCGCGATACTTAGCTTTTTCTTGGACATTTTTAACACACCTAACCTTCACACTCATCACATTAAATTAAACATTTGCCACTAGTACTCGGTTGGAGCTTTGTAACGCAAGAATTATTAACTGCACTAATTGAATATACACGGTGTTTCCATGTTTCCTGCTGCACCAATGGCGGGATACGATAGAGCCATTACGATCTTCAGCCCTGAAGGTAGGCTATACCAAGTCGAATACGCATATGAGGCCGTCAAGAGAGGGATGACAGCGTTAGGCGTGAAAGCGGTTGATGGCGTGGTTCTGGCAGTAGAGAAGAGGAGTGCCTCCCCCCTCGTAGAAGGCACTGAGAAAATTAAAATGATAGATCAACACGTGGGTGTAGCCTTTGCAGGCCTCTTCGGTGACGCCCGCGTCCTCATAGACCAGGCCCGAATCTATGCTCAGAGCCATCGCCTCGTATACGGCGAGCCGGTACCGATCGAGCTACTTGTCAAGAGGATATGTGATATCAAGCAGATGTATACCCAGCACGGTGGCGTTAGACCTTTCGGTGTGGCTTTCCTATTCGCCGGGGTAGACAGGAAAGGCGTGCATCTAATCCAGACTGATCCCGGAGGAACCTACTTGAGATGTAAGGCAAGGGCGATTGGCACGGGGGCTCAGAAGGCAATAGACCTGTTTACAAGGGAATACACCGACAATATAAAGATCGATCAAGCAATACTGCTGGCGCTCAGGGCACTTAAAGAGTCGATGGAGGACGGTTTTACGGCGGAAAACATTGAGCTCGCTAAGATCGACGTCTATGATAGAACCTTCAAAATCTTCTCAACTAGTGAAGTGCAGGACTTCATATCTAAGCTTTAACCGCTTTCTCCATTTTTCCTTAAAACTGATATAAAGAAACCAGGCGTATCATTCACCACAGGGTCAAATACCGCCCCCTCTATTCCAAGATAGGGGGTGCGCAGTTTAAGAGGTGTATTAACGCGGAGGGTCTTGAAGCCCAGCTTCGAGGCAGCATATAATACGTTGAACTCGTTCTCGTGGGGCGTCAAAGTGCACGTCGTATATAAGAGGAGCCCGCCCCGTCTTAAGACCCTCCACGCCTCTGAGAGGAATTGACGCTGGTATTCAGCCAGCTGGTAGACATCCTTCTCCTCTCGCGTGTAGATAAGCTTGGGTCGTATTCCTAGAGTTGTACAAGGGGGATCCAGGATAACCGCGTCTACGCTATTCACGCCAAGCACCTCAGATATATACCTCGAATCGTAGAGGAGCGGCCTTACGGAACGGAGCCCTAGTCTCCTAGCATTCTCCTCGATCGCCCTAACCTTGTTTTCACTCCTATCGACAGCTATTACCTCGCCTGAATCCTCCATTAGTGTAGCTGCATGTGTAGCCTTACCGCCGGGAGACGCACACATATCGAGAACCGTCCAGCCTGGCTTGGGTGCGAGAGATTTAACGGCTACAATGCTCGGCAAGGACTGGTGGTATATCACACCCTCCCTGAAGAAGGGGTGTTCACGTAGTGATACTATTCTGAAAACGGAGTTCGTCGTTCTCACCGCTAGCCCCCTCCTCTCACGAAATATTTCAGGGGGACTCATCTCGAGAACGCCCTCTGCAACCACTGTACCATCTGGAGAAGTTACAGTCACGTAGTCTCCTTTATCAGCATTTACAACTTTATGGACTCCGGGAGCGTACACGTTTGCCCCCACGTAAACGCTCTCAGCTGTTTTCCAGTCTACGATAACTCGTCCCCGGTGTATGTTGACATCAAATGGGCCTTTCACATGCGTGTAGATAGCCTCGCGAACCTGTGGATGATTATATACCTCATAGCCCTCCTCCCGTAATATGTACGCTACCTCTGAGGGGTCGGCTTTCAAAGTATTTACTCTCATGAAATATCTCGAGCCCGGGGTTCTCAAGCTCTCCTCGAGCTCCCTGACGTATTCTCGGCTATAGAACTTGCCGAGATAACTCCTCATACTCTCCCGGAATAGTCCTGTAGAGGTCTTCATGTTGCCTTGTTCACTATTAAGCAAAGATTTATAAAGACAGGGCATGTTGTGTGAGGGGTAGATGAGCGAAAGGTGAGCGATATGTCCAAGAAGCCGTTTTATGTAAAGTTTGAAGTTCCAGGAGAGCTTGCCGAGAAAGCCTACAACGCTCTTTCAGCGGCACGGGAAAAAGGAAAGATAAAGAAAGGTGTAAACGAGACAACCAAAGCCATCGAGAGAGGACAGGCAGTACTAGTACTCATTGCGGAGGATGTCGATCCCCCCGAGATAGTTGCACACCTCCCTCTCCTCTGTGAGGAGAAGAAGGTACCCTACGTCTATGTCCCCTCCAAGGAAAGACTGGGGAAGGCTGCGGGCATCAATGTAGCAGCGTCTGCAGCAGCTATAATTGAACCCGGCGATGCGAAGGCACTCGTCGACGAGGTAGTGCAGCAGGTTAACAAGCTTAAGGTCTCCGCTTAAGGATTTCGAGGGTGCATCTTTACCCTTCATTAATATTCTGGGTTGTTTTTCCCTTTTTCCCAAGTAACCAAAAAAATTTAAATGGTCAAAGTCTTCTGGACGAGAGGGGTAGTAAAAATGGCCGATAAGTGGAGCGATGCTACACCGGCAGAGGTTGTTCAAATAATAGGCAGGACCGGCGTCACAGGGGAGGTTACCCAGGTTCGCGTGCGCGTCTTAGAAGGGAGAGATAAGGGCAGAATACTTACGAGAAATGTTAGGGGGCCAGTTAGGGTTGGAGATATAGTTCTTCTCCGCGAAACAGAGCGCGAGGCCCGCAAGCTAGCTACAAGGTAGTACAATTATATTACGATATAACGACGTTTTACTTTCAACATTTATAAATGAAAAACTGAAAAAACCTATCTAAAAGGTTATAAAGTGTGCTTGTTCCAGGGTTGCTGGATACTCTGTTTTACTCGGATATAGAGGTGCCCCTCATAATAGAGAAGGAGGGTAAAGAGAGCATAGCTGGCCTAGATATCAAGCTCAAGCCTGGAATGAAGATAAAGTTGCCCTACACTTATGCCCTCGAGCTCATCTCTAGAAAGGAGGCTAGAATAGACGTAGAAGCGTTCAAGGCAAGCCTAAATTTAAAGAAGTTGAGCTGGAACGAGTCGAAGTCCGAGGCTTTACAACCGCTTGAAGAAGGGTTTTACCTGAAGCTGATGCTATACGTTTCACATTTGAAGTATGAGGCGTCTAAGGGTGACGCGGAGCGTGAGGCTGAGCTTAAGAGCGTGAGGATAGCCTTCTCGGATCTTCTAAGTCTAAGGCTCAAGAAGATCGTAGCCCTTGCTGTTGCGAGTGCTCAGGCCGAGAGGGATAAAATGAGGAATATGACTCGCGAAGAGCAATTGCTTTACACACAGTTATGCAGCTTGATAAGCTCTTGGAGCGACTCGATGAAGAGGCTTGTAGGTGTTGTGTAGTATGGCGGGGCAGGTCATTGTTCAAAGCATACCGCTCGTCGAGAGGCTAACAGAGTTTCTCAAGGATTTTCGTGCACCTGACGGCCGTGAAAAATACAGGGAAATGATAAGGCGGATGAGCGCCGAGAACAGCGTCTCTCTAGTCGTCGACTTTGAGGACATATTACTGTATGATAAGACGCTAGCAGACACCCTAACAGAAACACCTTCAGTCTTCCTGGAAGCAGCTTCAAAAGCTGTCTACGAGGTAATGAGCGTAGAGAACCCGGAGTACGCCCAGAGGGTACGAGATTTCCATGTGAGGATCCGGAAACTCCCGGAGACCCTTCACGTCAAGATAAGGGATGTGAGAGCAAAGCACCTGGGCAAGCTCCTGGCGATAGAGGGTATTGTAACGAAGATTTCTCCAGTAAAACACGAGCTGATAGTGGGCGTCTTCAGGTGTAAGACTTGTGGCTATGAGCAGGAGGTAAAGCAGGAATCCGAGGGGTTTACAAAGCCTACTGTCTGCCCGAGATGCGAAGAGGAGGGCAGGAGGTCTCAGGGCTTCACTCTAGTGATAGAGAAGAGTAAGTTCGTGGATATACAGAAGTTCGTCCTACAGGAGAAGCCTGAAGAGCTTCCACCTGGCCAGCTTCCAAGATCAATCGATGTTGTAGTTAGGGAGGATCTAGCGGATATCGTGCGTCCAGGAGACAGAGCGACTGTTATCGGTTTTATGAGGGTGGAGGAGGACAAGAAGCTATTAAAGAACACTCCACCAATCTTCCACCCATACATAGAGGCTAACTACATCGAGGTTGCCACGAAGGAGTCCCTTGACGTAGAGATCACGCCCGAGGATGAAAAGAAGATTCTGGAGCTCTCGCGTCGTGAAGATATTGAAGAGCTAATCCTGAACTCCATAGCTCCATCGATTTACGGGTATAAGGAGATCAAGAGGGCGGTAGCCTTATTGCTCTTCGGCGGCGTCCCGAAAATATACCCTGACGGCGTGAGAGTTAGGGGGGATATACATATCCTGCTAATCGGTGACCCGGGAACTGCTAAGAGTCAAATACTCAGGTACGTCGCCTCCCTAGCCCCTCGAGGCATATACACGTCCGGCAAGGGGGCATCCGCCGCCGGACTGACGGCGGCAGTGGTTCGTGAGAAGAATTCCGGCGAGTTCTACCTCGAGGCCGGTGCTCTAGTACTTGCAGACGGTGGTGTAGCATGTATAGACGAGTTCGACAAGATGGAGGCTAGGGACAGGGTAAGTATACACGAGGCCATGGAGCAGCAAACGGTTAGTATAGCCAAAGCAGGCATAGTCGCTACCTTAAACGCGAGGGCTTCCATCCTCGCAGCCGCCAACCCCGTGTTCGGGAGATATATTCCGGGCAAGAATATCTCCGAGAATATAGACCTCCCTGTAACAATACTTTCTAGATTCGACCTTATATTTGTGATAAAAGATACTCCTAACAGGGAGAGGGACAGGGAGCTTGCACAGTATGTCGTGGACTTCCATGGCGAGACGTATCCCGAGGCTCTCAGCCATACAGTTCCAGCCGATCTTTTGAAAAAGTACGTAGCCTATGCGAGGAAGAACATCCGACCCAAGCTCTCCGCAGAAGCTAAAAGCAAGATAGTTGAGTACTATGTAGCGATGAGGTCTAAAAGCGAGGATCCAAACTCTCCCATCGCGATAACTCCACGCCAGCTAGAAGCCCTAATAAGACTCGCCGAGGCGAGGGCCAGGCTACACCTCCGCCCCGTTGTCATCGAGGAAGACGCTGAGACAGCGATAGAGCTCATGGAGTTCTTCCTCAGGAACGTTGGCATTGATACTCAAACAAAGACAATAGACATCGACACCATAATGACGGGTCAGCCTAAGTCGAAACGTGAGAAGATAATAACGATCTTGGACACTATACGCCATCTCGTCAAGGAGAACAACGGGGAATGCGTTGAGATCAAGACTGTCATAGAAGAGCTTACATCAAGAGGGATCGATGAAAGCATGGTTAGAGAGGTTATCGAGAGCTTCGTAAGGGAGGGTGAACTCATGACTCCAAGAAGAGAGTGCATAAAACCCGTTAATATTTAAGGTGAATCTTTAATCCTGGTATTAATAATCCAGGTATGAATTTGAGTGAATGCCATGGCTTACTACAGCACCGACATACTTGCAAAGTTTTTTCCCAGAAACATACTTGAGACCCTTAAGAACCGTTTAGGTATAACGCAGCTCTACCCGACCCAGTACGAGGCAGTTAGACAGGGAGCCCTTGAAGGCAAGGACCTTGTAATCGCAGCTCCCACAGCATCTGGCAAGACTTTGGTTGCAGAGTTAACCATCCTGAAGAGGCTTCTAGAGGGGGGTAAAGCCCTATACATGGTTCCGCTTCGCGCCTTAGCCTCAGAAAAGTACGAGGAGTTCAAAAACTTCTTCGGTGTCTTCGGCTATAAGACAGCTATAAGCACGGGTGACTTTGACAGCGACGATGCCTGGCTTGGAAAGTACGACGTCATAGTCACGACGAACGAGAAAGCGGACAGCCTCCTACGCCACAAGGCCCCCTGGTTCGACAAGGTATCGGTTATAGTTGCTGACGAGATACATCTCCTTGGTTCCGATAGGCGTGGCGCAACGCTCGAGGTACTGTTAACACGTACAAAGCTTATGCCTGAAAGGCCCCAGCTGCTCGGCCTCAGCGCTACCATAGGCAATCTCGAAGAACTTACCGAGTGGCTTGGAGCCAGGCCTGTTAGGGTTGACTGGCGACCCGTTCCTCTACGTGAGGGCGTGTATTACAACGGAGAGATTTTCTACAACGATGGACAATCCGTTTCCCTTGAGAACCATGGAGCCCCGCTTTTCGACCTAGCTTATGACACCCTTAAGGAAGACGGGCAGCTCCTCGTGTTCAGCCCTACACGAAGGTCGGCTGTGAGTGACGCGCGGAAACTCTCCGCGATTACAAGTAAATTCATATCGCCGGGGGAACTCAAGGTGATACGGGAGAACATAAGGAGGCTTAAGTCAGAGCACAGCGACAAAGTGACCCTTCAACTCTTAGAGCTTCTCCAAAAGGGTGTGGCCTTCCACCATGCAGGCCTAGCCTCAGAGGCTAGGAGTACCGTTGAAAGAATGTTCCGGGATAGGATTCTCAAGGTAATCGTTGCCACGCCAACCCTGGCCGCGGGGGTGAACCTTCCCGCCAGGCGGGTAGTGGTCACTGATTATAGGAGGTTCAATGTAGAGCTGGGATATTACGAGAGGATACCTGTAATGGAGTATAAACAGATGGCGGGTAGGGCTGGGAGGCCGCGCTATGACAAAGAAGGGGAATCCGTGCTGATAGCTCGCTCACTCCAGGAGCTCGAGTTCCTATTCAAGGAATATGTAGAGGCAGAACCCGAGAACCTCTCCTCCCAGCTGGCTTCAGAGCCTGTGCTTCGATCACACCTCTTGTCAGTCATAGCCACGAGTGAATTAGTGAGGAGTCTCGACTCGCTAGGGCGTTTCCTCTTGAACACCTTCTACTCCTACCAAAACAGGGACTACTTCTTCGTGATCGAGAGAGCGAAAAAAATCCTGAATAGATTGGCGCAGGCAGGCTTCCTTGAGGTTAGGGGGGATAAGCTTGAACCAACGCAGCTTGGAATTAGAGTCGCCGAACTCTACATAGACCCTGAGACGGCCGTGACAGGCTTAGACTTCTTCAAAAAGGTGGATCAAGCCTCAACGCTGTCGTATCTATACCTTATAGCCTCTACCCCGGATGCCTCAACGATACATCTAAGGAGAGGGGATGAGGAGTGGCTTGAAGACATCCTTAAAAGCTCGAGCCTAGGACCCGTGGCTCGACCACCAGAGGACGAGATTGAGTACGAATTCTTCCTACAACGCTTAAAAACGGCCCTGCTCCTAGAGGACTGGATAAACGAGGTTCCAGAGGAACATATAGTTGAGAAATACGATGTTGGTCCGGGAGACATCTACTCCTTGATACAGACAGCTGAATGGGTCGCCTTTGCCCTCTCTGAGATAGCCAAGCTCACAGGCTTCAACGAGCACTCGGTTAGGCTCGCCGTACTAAGTAAACGGATAGAGCACGGCGTAAAGGAGGAGCTTCTCGAGCTAGTATCGCTGAGAGGCATAGGTAGGGTCAGGGCTAGGAGCCTCTACTCCCACGGCTACAAGTCCCTGATAGACCTGGTTACAGCACGGGAAGAAGACCTGGCAATGATTCCAGGAATAGGTAGAGCCCTCGCTAGATCAATAAAGAAGCAGTTGTCCTCCGAAGCCGAGGAATCTCATGAAGAGGAAGAGAAAATACAAGAGTTGCCAGAGCAAGGCCTTGACGCCTACTTTTAAGACTTCGACCCGCGTCATGGTGTGTCGGCGCATGAATGGTTTCATCACTTCTCAGAACTCGGCAAAGTCGTCATCCGCTACAACATAGTTTAAGGGGGTATAAATCTTCGCTCTAAGTCCCCCAGGTTCGGGCTCAGAGGTACTCCTCTTCTTCACTACTCTGAAGGCGTTTTTTCATCATAGCTTGTTTTCTCCACGTGAAAGAGCCTCAAAAACCTTCCTCCAGTGCGCTTTTAAGAACCTTCTTAACTCTTTCTAGGGAGCCTGCTAGGACAGCTTTTCTCACAAGCTCCGAAAACTCCCTGTCACCTGTCAGGTGGAAAAGACTATCAGCCACGATTTTATCGTCGAGGTACAGCATCTTCACAGTCATTCCCCCGTCTATAATGACGTTCGTGCCCGTGATGAAACCGGCTTCATCGGACGCAAGGAATGCTACGAGAGCGGCAACGTCCTCTGGCGTCCCAACCCTACCCGCTGGATGTTGCTCGTGATCCAGTGTCGTCAACTGTGACTTATGGGGAGGCACCTGCCAGCCTGCGGTGTCGATCCACCCAGGAGACACGGCTATGACCCTTATCCTGTACGGTGCCAGACTAACGGCAAGCGAGTGAGTCAACGCCAGAAGCCCGCCTTTAGACGCCGAGTACGGCTCCGTGTTAGGCTCAGACTGCAGTGCACGGGTACTCGCGATGTTGACTATTACTCCTCCCCCGCTCTTTACCATGACCTCCGCGGCGTGCTTGGCGAAGAGATAAGGCCCCGTGAGGTTCACTGAGATAACCCTATTCCATTCCTCGAGGCTTTGTTCGAATATCGGCTTGCCCGAGAATCCAATACCCGCGTTGTTAACTAGGACGTTGATTTTGCCGAAGGTCTCCACAACTTGAGAGACACATCGCTTGACGTCCCCCTCTCTCGAAACATCGCCCTGTACTAGGATTGCATCGACTCCCCGCTCTCTTAACTCGGTGAGTCTCCTCTTTCCTGCTTCTGCATCAATGTCGAAGATCGCTACCTGGGCCCCCTCGCTCCCGAGCCTGTGTGCTATAGCGGCTCCTATGCCTCTCGCTCCCCCCGTTACTATGGCGACCTTACCTTTGTATCGTTCCACATGAAACTATTAGATGAGATCAGATAGTTAAGGTTATTCTCGACACTTTTCACTAGTTGAGAAAAAGAGTACTATCTACGGGTACTCTATCCTGTTAGAGAACTTCAGTCTAAACCTCAGGAGTTTTCTAAGGTACTCCTTCTCCTTCTCTGTAAGCTCATCACCGTATTTTTCTAGAAGCAGGTTTATCTCCTCCAGGGGGACATCTGAGTACAGGTAGTCGCCCTCCTCAACCTGCCTGCCGACAATCGCCTTGCTTCTAATAGAAATGGCGACCTCCGAGCCCTCCTCGGCGGTTTCAAGCACGTTTTCATGCTCTCGTATCTGCATGATATCCCCTATTTCTTTTCCATCCCCCGTGATCAGCTTAATCCCTGGGCGGAGCCTACCGCATACGACGCGTACTCCCACAATGATCGGGTCTCGACGCCTGAAAACATATCCGGGAAGTATCTGCACAACAGCTGGTGGCGTGACCTTCTCGAATATCCTCCTCCTCTCTAATGCTCTCTGCTCCTCGAACCATTTAAGGAAGTTCTCGACTAGCCTGTAGAGTATTCGCTCCGTGAATATCTGTACTCCCTTCTGGGCAGCCTCCTCCCTTGCTTCAGGCGTCACCTTGACGTTAAAAGCTAATATTGCTGCATACTTTGCGTCAATGTTCTTTACCAGGCTCGCCTCGAAAACATCACGTCTAACGACAGGGCCTACATCTGCTAGTCGTACAGGGAGATTGTTCTTCTTGAGGTATCCCACCAGGGCCTCAAGTGTCCCCAGAGTATCAGCCTTAACCACTACACCGGCAATGTCGCTCTGGAACCGTGTCGCTTGAACCTCGGCCTGGACTTCTTCGAGTATTCTGCTAATTTCATCCTCGCTGGCTGCTACTATTAAGGGGGCTCCTGGAATACTGCCTTCAAGCCCATCAGCTATGACTTTCACGCCCGCCGCTGCGGATATCCTGTCAATCTCTATGAACCGATCCTCGGGTGAACGCATTTCGTCGAGGGGTTTAGGCATTAAGAGTAGTCTCACGCGTGTCGTGATAGGCTTCTCGATTCCACCCACAACGATCAGATCCCCCTTCTTCAAGACACCGTCGTACACGATTACAGTTGCAGTAGTTCCAAAACCCACCTCCTCTTTTAGCTCCAGTACTACCCCACGGGCGGGAGCTACACGAGCGACAAGCCGCTTCAAAAGGAATCTTTGTGACAGGCCTGCAAGGACTAATAGGAGGTCAGGCATACCTTCTCCTGTAAGCGCGCTTACAGGTACAAGCGCAAGAACCCTGGTAAAGTCCTTTATCCTGTCATAGCGGTCAGCGCGGAATCCCAGCGAGTTAAACTGCTCAATAATATATGACAGGAGCTCTTCCAGCTTTAAAACGGTAGCCTCGTCCTGCATTTTAACTGACTCGACAAAAGGCTTGTTTGGGAAGCTCTTCCAGCCCGGTATCTTATCTATCTTGTTTACCGCGACGATAAATGGAACCCTCTTACTCCTTAGAATATCTATAGCCTCGAAGGTCTGCTGCTCGAGGCCTCTTTGTACATCCACTACTAGGATGGCGATGTCGGCAATACTGCCGCCCCTAACTCTCAGGTTTGAAAAAGCTTCATGTCCAGGGGTATCGATGACGAGGAAACCAGGGATCTTTATCTCGACTTTAATCTGGCTTAGAAGCGGCCCCGATATCTCCTCCAAGGCTTTCCATGGTAGGAAGGAAGCACCAATGTGTTGCGTCATGGTGCCAGGCTCGCGCTTGGCTACAGCCGTCCCCCTGATCTTGTCTAGAAGCGTAGTCTTCCCGGCGTCGACGTGACCTAGAACGACTACGATAGGAGCTCTAATATAAGTGTCCTGCTGGCCAGTAGTCTGCATCCCCATGAATAGTCACAACGGAAAACAAAACCGCGCAACAATATAGTCTTAACGCATTGATTTTACGCGGCTAGGCGTTCTTTTTTACGACCCATTTTGTCCTCCTAGGATTCCTGTGGAGCTTCAACGCGCTCTTGAAACACTTAGAGGAGCAATACCGCTCAACGGTGCCGTCTATTCGCACGTACATCAAGCCTTCTCCCGGCTTTATAGGCTTCTTGCAAAAGCTGCAGGTCAGCATTCGCGGCATGCAACCACCTAAGCCGTGGACACAAGCATGGAATATATTATTTTTGTTTTCCA